>JACQWU010000172.1 GCA_016209155.1 Candidatus Desantisiibacteriota bacterium
AGAATTAAATCCGGACCGTTTAAAAATCTTATTGGAATATTGCAGCATCCGGAGTCAGGAAAAGGACGGATAAAGGTTTTACTTGAATTAATTAATTATCAATGCAAGCTTGAAATGCACCAAAGTGAAGTGGAAAAATATTGAAAAGCAATTGGAGGAATATAAGTGAAACTAATTATTCTTGCGGGTGGTTCGGGTACAAGATTATGGCCATTAAGCAGAAAAAAATATCCCAAGCAATTTTTAAAATTAAATAATAATATATCACTACTGCAGCAAACGATAAATAGATTTATTACTTTTATCTCATCTGATAATATTATTATAATGACAAATGATGATTATAAATTGCATGTTAAATCTGATCTTGATTCTTTAATTCCGGATCATCATGCCCACATAATACTTGAACCTATTGCCAGAAATACTGCACCTGCAATTGCAATGGGAGTAAAATATTGTATAGATAAATTAGGTTGTGATGCTGATGAAGTGATTTTTGTATCTACATCTGATCATATAATAACTCCTGTGGAAGTATTTAAGAAATATATGGTTCAGGCCGAAAAAATTGCTAAAACAGGATGTATTGTTACTTTTGGAATCAAACCAACTCTTCCTGAGACAGGTTATGGGTATATAAAAGTTAAAAATCAGGGGAAAAATATTTCCATTCAAAAATCCGCAATCTCGGGTAAAACTACTGCGGGTGATAAAAATGAAATAGATGATATCAGTTATTTTGAAGTTGATAAATTTGTGGAAAAACCTGATTTGAAAACTGCACAGCAATATGTTAAAGATGGTAATTATTACTGGAATTCCGGTATGTTTGCTTTTAAAATAGGCTCAATTATTAATGAATTTAATAAATATGCTCCTGAAATAGGAGCAATGTTTAAAACAGCTTATGAAGAAATACCTGCAAAATTTATTGAAATGCCTGATATATCAATTGATTATTCTATAATGGAAAAATCTAATTCTGTAGTAACACTGCCTATTGAAATATTCTGGAATGATATTGGGTCATGGGATTCTTTATTTGACATTTCTAATAAAGATAAAGACGGGAATGTTAAAAATGGGGATATTATCACAATAGATACTAAAAATAGTATGATATTTAGTAATAAACGGTTAATAGCAACTATCGGACTTGAAAATTGTATTGTGGTTGAAACAGATGATGCGATATTAATAACAAAAACCGGGTGTAGTCAAAAAGTAAAAAATATTGTTGAAAAACTTAAAACTGAAAATCGCAGAGAAGAGTCTGAGCACTTGACCACATATAGACCCTGGGGCAGTTATACAATACTTGAGGAAGGCGAAAAATATAAAATAAAAAGAATTGTAGTTAATCCCGGTGAAAAATTAAGCCTTCAAAAACATTCTTATCGTTCTGAGCATTGGGTGGTTGTTAAAGGTACGGCAAAAGTGACAATTGGAGACAGGAAACTATCTGTCAATATTAATGAATCTGTTTATGTCCCGAAATTAACTCTTCACAGACTTGAAAATCCGGATAATGTACCTTTAGAATTAATAGAGGTGCAAAATGGCGAATATCTTGGTGAAGATGATATAGTCAGAATAAATGACATTTATGGAAGGTAATTTAAAATTTGAAATTTGAAATTTATCATAGGAGAAATACAATGTCCAATTTCTTAATTTTATTAAATAAAATAAAGTGTTTTAAATTAAAATCCAATATAAAAAAAAGTGTAAAATTTATCAGTTTTTTGTTGATTATTATTTCATATTTTTTATTTATATCTTTAATAAATACTAATGCCGGAAATAATATAAAGCAATCAAATAATTTAATTTTACTGGCATCAAATATACAATTACCGCCGGGTGTGCAATTGCCATATGGTTTAAAATTGGAAGATTTAACTCCGGTACAACGTCATGTGATAGAATTAGAATTATTAAAAAATAAAGGACAAATTACACCGGAAAGTCTGGAAAGACTTAAAAATGCACCTGAATTCATGGATCTAAAGCTTGAGGAAGAAAAAAAATCAAAAGAAGCAATTCCTTCTTTTATCAAAGAAGAAAAACCTTCTGATAAAAAAATAATTATAAAAGAGGAAGAAATTCCCGGAGTAAAAAAAGCTGTAAAAGATATAAAAGAAAAGACAGCTCCCGAGTTGAGTCCGGATATGGAAGATACAACCTTAATCAAAGATAAAATTGAGGAGACTAAAAAACAACCCGAAAAGGAAAAGTTAAAACAGGAAAAAAAGCCTGTCCAAATTCCGGTTTTAGAAAGATTTGGTATGAATTTTTTTGTCCCATCCAGAAAAAGGATGATTGCAATTGAAGAAAAGATAAGTCAGGGGGAGTTATATCAAATTGGACAAAGCAATGCTATTTCCGGTTTTGTTGGGCCTCTGGATATGGTTTCCTCTACTGTAAACGCAACGGTCCCTCCAAGATATGCTTTAAGTCCCGGGGATTCAATAATTGTATTTTACTGGGGAGATGCTATTGAGCTTACAAATATTAAACTGGTGCTTGATAATAAAGGAGAGGTATCTGTTCCTAAAATCGGCAGAATAGTAGCACGGGGTATGACATTAAATCAATTTCAAGATGCATTAAAAGAGCAATTTCAAAGGGTATATAATAAAGTTAACGTCGTAGCTTCATTGGAAAGTCTGGGGAGTATACAGGTTTTTATTACCGGAGAGGCATTTAGACCCGGCTCGTATGCGGTAAGTGCTGTGACAACATTATTTAATGCCTTATATGCATGCGGAGGTCCAAATGATTCAGGATCATTAAGAGAAATAAGATTACTAAGAAATAATGAAACAATAAATGTGGATTTTTATAATTATTTATTAAATGGTGATAGTAAGGATGATTATGTTCTTCAACCCGGTGATACAATTTTTATTTCTAAAATCGGTAAATTGGTTTCAATTAACGGTGAGGTAAACCGTACCGGAATTTTTGAATTGAAACCAAATGAAAAATTAAGCGATTTAATAAGATTAGCTAATGGAATAAAACCAACAGGATTTATTCAAAGAGTGCAGATAAAATCTATCATCCCAAATAAAGAAAAAATGATTTTTGATGTTGATTTAAGCAATATTTCTTCTTCTTCTTTTAGCCATGAGCTTTTTAACAATGATTCAACTTATATCTCGTCAATAATAGATGAAATAAAAAATATTATAACTATAGAAGGAAAAGTTGAACGTCCAGGGATATATGAGCTTAAAAAAGATATGAAAATTTCAGATCTTTTTTCGGAATCAAATAAGCCTCTTGGTGAAGCCTATCTTGAAAGAGCTGATATTGTAAGACTGAATAAAGATAAAAAAACAACCACTTTAATTCCTGTTAATCTTGCAAAAGCATTAGACCATGATCCTCTTAACGACAAAAACCTTGTTTCTCTTGATAAATTGATTGTTTATTCAAAATGGGATGTGCAATTTTTACCTGCCAGGATTGTGACAGTATCAGGTTCTGTACAGAAGCCCGGAGATTATGAAAGATCGGATGAAATGACGGTAAAAGACCTATTGCTGAAATCAGGCGGAGTAATGCCGAATGCATATTTAGACAAGGCGGATTTATTAAGATATGATTTTGAGAAGGATATAACAAGAATAATACCTGTAAATATAATTAAAGCTCTGAAAGGTGATGAATCAAATAATATTAAATTGATGGATAAAGATTTATTGAAGATTTATACAATCAAGGAGAGTAAATTTATACCGCCGCATATAGTTACAATATCAGGTTCAGTGCAAAGGCCGGGGGATTATGAAAGATCGGATGAAATGACGGTAAAAGACCTATTGCTGAAATCAGGCGGAGTAATGCCGAATACATATTTGGACCATGCAGATTTATTAAGATATAATTTTAACAAAGAAATAACAACCTTAATCTCAATAGATATAAGTAAAGCTCTGGAAGGAGAACCGTCAAATAATATCAAATTAATGGATAAAGATTTATTGATGATTTATACGATCAAGGATAGTCAATTTATACCGCCGCATGTAGTTACAATATCAGGTTCGGTACAAAGACCATGGAATTATGAACGATCAGACAGGATGACAGTAAAAGAACTTATAATAAAGGCGGGCGGAGTAATGCCGAATACATATCTGGATCGGGCGGATCTATTAAGATATAATTTTGAAAAAGATAATTATACAAATATTCCTGTTAATATAGCAAAAGCTCTAAAAGATGAAAAATCGGATAATATTGAATTGGTTGATAAGGATATATTAAGAATATTTACTTTAAGAGATAAAGAATTTACACCGCTTAATGAAGTATCAATACATGGGGCTGTTCAACGGCCCGGTGTATATATATATTTTGATAGTATGAAGCTATCAGATCTATTTTTTGCAGCAGGCGGTGTTTTGCCCGGAGCTTCGGATAAAGTGGAAATTGCTACAGCTCGGAATGAAGGGATTACAATAACAAAAACAATAAGTCTGGAACTTTTGAAAACCGGTGATGAAACACAGAACATCCCGCTTCAAAGAGAAGATATTGTAATGGTTAGAAAAAAATCAGAATTTAATGATAAACCAAGATGGGTTACAATAAAAGGAGAAATAAAATATCCGGGAAATTATCCTCTGTATGGGAAGGATGATAAAATCAGTGACTTAATTGAAAGAGCGGGAGGAATAACAAAATTTGCCTATGTAAAAGGAGCAATACTTACCCGTCGCGGTGAATATATTCCGTCTGATATACAACGGGCGGATATGCTTTTAATAAATACAATAATGGATGCTTTAAATGTATTGGATTATGACCGGCAGATAGTTAGAAATCAATGGTTATGGCAAAAAGAATTAAACTCATCTAAAGCTCCGTCTAATCCTGTTGGGGTAGGAGGAGCGGCAGTTGTTTCAGGTGATAAACCAGCTCAAGCTGCAGCTATTGGTCTTGCCCCGGGAGTTGCTAATGCAACAGGTCAAACTATCAATGAATTAATGGGTGTTATGGAAAAATCTCCGGGAGTATCTGTGCAGGCAAGAAAATTTCAAAAAGCGGAATTATTCCCGTCTGCCAATGAGCGGGTAATAATAAACTTAGAAGATGCTCTGCAAAATAAAAAGGGATTGTCAGATATAACACTTGTGGATGGAGATACTTTAATTATGCCTCAAAAATTTGAGATAGTAACAATAGTTGGAGCTGTAATTAGGCCAATTACTGTTCATTTTAAAGAAAATATGAAATATTCGGAATTTATCGATATCGCAGGAGGATTTACAGATGATGCAAATACTGATAAAGTTTTTGTGTTAAAAGTTGATGGTAGAATATTACTTGCAAAAAAACTAAAATTTATTGAACCCGGAGATTTAATATATGTACCTCCAAAAGTATTAGGACTTGAAGTTGTTGAGCGAATAGATAAGATTATAAGCACGATTAAATTTGGTCTCGTTACTGTAGGAAGTGTTTGGGTATTCATCGCACTTATTGCTACATTTTAGAATAACGTTTAGAGGAGATTTGATAATGGTTTTTAATGAAGAATATTCATCATCGTATGACTATTTTTATAAAGATAAGGATTATGAAAAGGAATGTGATTTTTTAGAATCTATTTTTGAAAAATTTTCATATAAACCCAAAACAATTCTTGATATCGGGTGTGGAACAGGAGGGCATGCATTAGTACTGGCTAAAAGAGGTTATGATATTGTAGGAATAGACAGATCAATCCACATGCTGAATATTGCAAAGCAGAAAAAAAATGAATTGGGACTTGAAGCTGAACTTATAGAAGGGGATATAACAAAAATAGTTTTAAATAGAAAATTCGATGCTATTATTTCAATGTTCGCCGTAATGAGTTATCAAATAAATAATTCTCTTCTGTCCAGTGTATGCGCTCTGGCAAAAGAAAGTCTTATCCCTGATGGTTTATTTATGTTTGATTGCTGGCATGGAATGGGTGTTCTTAATGATAAACCGGTCCCGAAGATCAAGGAAATAAAAATAAATAATAGAGAGAGGATTATTAGATTTACACAACCGGAATTTGATATGTTAAACCATATTGTAAATATAAATTTTAAAGTATGGAAAATAAAAGATAATAATTTTAATGAGACTGATGAAATACATCCTATGCGTTTTTTATTTCCTCAGGAAATAAAATATTTTTTAGAAGTTGCGGGTTTTAAGGATATTAAATTTTGTCCCTTTTTAAATCTGGAAAAAGATCTGTCTTATAATGATTGGAATATGATGGTTATAGGAAGATAAGCATCTTTCTATTGACTTTAATTAGTTTATACGATATATATATAATTTTAAGTTTTATTGTAATTATAATATATTAAATGGCGGTAGCTTGTCCATTTTCGAACAATTCGTATAATTTTTAATGATAAATTTAAAATAAAAGGTAGATATTATGATAAAAGAAAATAAAATTGAAGGATTGGAATATTTATATAATGAAGGCGAGCTTTATTGTATTGTGTTGCGGGATAAATTCAGTAGTGATTC
>JACQWU010000173.1 GCA_016209155.1 Candidatus Desantisiibacteriota bacterium
AACGGTAAATGTAGAGACGCAAGTGACATTGAATGGATCAGGGAGCAGTGATCCCGATAGCGATGTTATAACTTATTCATGGACGCAGGAAAGAGGAGATAATATAACATTATAAAATCCGAATTCTGCCGCTCCGACCTTTATTCCAAATGCAACAGGTGTATATGAATTTAAATTAATAGTGAATGATGGAAAAGCAAATAGCACTCCTGATATAGTTAAAATAATAGTTAATAAAAATAATAATAAAACATCATGTTTTATTACAAATATAATAAGAAATAAAAAAACTATTAATTTAATAAATAAAATAAAAGATAAATACTTATTTCAGAATAAATCAGGTAAAGAAATGATAGATTTATATTATCATATAACCACGGATATAAGTCCTTGACATATAAAAAGTAATGTGATTAGATTTGATTAATCACAATTATAAATGGATAGTAAAATGGTAAAAAAACTATTTCCAATATTATTTATTAATTTAATATTTATTTTAAATAATTCCTATGCTCTGGAAAATTCCAAAGATGTAGTTATTGTACATGATAATGAATTTCAAACATGGGAAAATGGGAGAAAATATGCTCTGATTATCGGCATTTCGAAATACGCATTGAAAAATATTCCTGATTTAAAATATGCAGTGAATGATGCTAAAGCTGTTGCCGAGTTTCTCGGAAAAGAAAGTATTCTTAAATATGACGAAGTTACACTTCTCTCGGATGAAAATGCAACCCGCATAAATATTTTACGCTCGCTTACAGATATATCGAAAAAAATCGGTCCGAAGGATACATTTTTTATGTATTATTCCGGACATGGAATGGAAGAATATTTAATCCCTTTCGATGGCAATAAAGAATACCTTGAAGATACAAGTGTCAGGTGGAGTGTTGATATATATAAAAAAATTAACAAAATGGAAGCAAAACAAAAAATACTCATTATTGATTCCTGCCATTCCGGTTCACTTACAGAGAGTAATACGATTGCAATGAAAGGCGCAGCGGAAGAGCAAAATATTGATGAAAAATTATTAGCGCAAATGGGACAGGGGCTATTTGTTATTACCTCCAGCCGTGTTGATGAGATTTCATGGGAAAATGATAAGAATAAACACGGGTATTTTACATACTATTTATTAGAAGGATTAAAGGGATTCGCTGATAAAAGAGGACAGCAGCTTTCTGGAAATGAAGACGGCTATGTTACGGCAGAAGAACTTTATGATTATGTAAGCTATAAAACTAATGAGAATGTAATGCTTGATTACAATAAATTCCAGCATCCCAGGAAAAGCTTTAACGGGGAAGGAATGATTTTTTTAAGCAAAAGTGCGCAGCCTCAAAAAAATTATTTGCCGGTTAATCCGGTGATTGATAATAGAGAAGGGTATAAAGGAATTCAAGAAGAAACTAATAGTAAAAAAAGCAATGATAATTCATCAGCTCCGCCTGCAAAAAATTATTTTACTTCTTTACCTGATAAAAAATCTTCAATCAGCATGGAATATCTGAATTTATATAGAGATATAAGTTATAAAAACTCCGGCGAAAAAATTTCATCTAATTATAAAATAAAATTTTTAAAATTTGAATATGGATTTGCTAAATTATTTTCTATATATTTAAAAACAGGTGCAGTACAGCTTACGTTATATGAAAAATACGGAGAGGCGTCTTTCGCGTATGAAGGTGGAGCGAAAATTGATTTATTGTCTTCGAATATTGTTAATTTTGATATTAGAACAGAATATCTTAATTTTGAAAATACCTTAAATGAGATTAAAAGAAAAACAATTTGGCGGGAATTCCGCACCGGTACAGCAATAACTTTTAATAAATATAAAGAGTTTTCCCCATATATAAGTATTTATAAATTAAATATTAGTGGTAAAGTAAATTCAAAAAATGAACAAACTGAAAATTCAATTGGTAATTCAAAAGAAGGGAATTTTAAACAGGATTTTTTTATTGGGATTAAGTCTATTATAGGAAAATCATTATTTATTGAAGCAGAATTACGTTCACCGGAAAATTTAAAAAAAACTAATGGGGTTAGCATCGGGATAGGGCAGATGTTTTAATTATAGCACTGAGCAATGAGTGATGAGCAATGAGTGATGAGCAATGAGTGATGAGCAATGAGTGATGAGCAATGAGCAATGAGGAACGAGGTAAAAAATATTTTAAACTCATCACTCATTGCTCATTGCTCATTGCTTCTTTTTATAGGAGATAAAAAAATGTTAATTTTTCAAAATAAATTCCGGCTTATCATAATATTATCTTTTATTTTAGGAGGGTGTACATGTAAACAACTAAAAAAAGAAATTCAAAATCCTATAGATATGATGGAATATGCAGAATGGATGAAATTGCGACCGTCTTTACATCTTGTAGAACCGGTTAATAAAATATTTGATTTACATAACCCTAATCCTGAATTTGAGGTTAAAATATGGACAAATAAACCAAATTATGCAATTGGAGAATTTATTAATTTTTATTTTAAAGCCAGCCGGAATTGCTATGTTACATTAATTCATTGCACAACAAGTGGAGAGGTGTATGTCCTATTTCCAAATCAGTATTCCAGAAATAATTTTATTCAGGCTGATAAAATATACAAAATTCCGGGAGATAATTATGACTTTAAGATGAAGTCAGTCGCTCCTTACGGGACTGAGCTAATAAAAGCCATTGCCTCAATTGATCCTGTTTCTTTATTTGATATGAATTTTGATAAAACATTTTATGCAATAGATACCGGAGATATTAACATAGCAAAAAAAATTGAAACTCTTTCCGGAAAATTTAATCAAGTTACATGGGCAGATATTATTTACAAATTTCAAATATATACAAATGAAAAGCAAAATGAAGGAAAAGGCTTAAAAGAAGAAGAAGGCAAATTCATACCAAAACCTATCCGTTCCGGAGGTAGTATTGAACTGTCAGATACCACCAGCCAAAATAAAAAAAAATAAAGAACCTCTTTTCATCCAATTACCATCCAATTAGCAAATTTATTTATTTTTTATTGAAATTATGTTAAAATGCAACCACAATATGACAAATATTAGGAAGAACCCAGCGGTAGGGACCGTACATCCGGATAAAGATAAATATGGCTAAATTAAAATTTTTAGGAATACTGTTTCAATTTATAGGGATTATCCTCATTTTATTTTTTCAACAGTTTATGCAGGAAGTATATACCCGAAAGGTTACTATCTCCGGTGAAAAAATGATTTTAATGATTATGCCGGAAAATAGAATGGTGCTATGGATAGGACTTTTTTTACTTATCATTGGATTTATTCTAATTCTTATAAAAGAATTCGGAAAATAACAATATGGAGCTATAACTTTGGAAGAAGCCAAAACCATCCAGATAGTAATTAATGAACTGAAAGATAATATTAAATATAATGATACGGTTTTGAATATTTTTTCACATAGTAATATTTTTGCCGGAAAGCATGATGCCTATCGCGAAACGTTTACCAAAACGAGCAGAGTAAAAATTTTTGCTGTAAGACTGGTTAAAGTGAAAAAATATGAACCTGTTCAGAGTTTTATGGATGATGTAGGCAGATATTATTTTTTTCATGATTCTGATATTTCCAGTTCAATACAGGATTTTACGTTTAATGACTTTAGCAGAGAATTGACCGCCCGTATTGAATTGAGTTTTTTTAAAATTTTTAAATATTTGATCCCATTTGACTATAGTTTCTATATGGGCCTGAATAAAAGCGATATTGAAAATAATTTCGGGAAAATAGTTAAGGACTATATCAATTCCCATGAAGAAGTGTTTCATTCTGATATGCCGGAGGGAGAAATTATTTTTGAATGCAGAGATGAGGATCTAAGCATATTATATTCTGATATATGGACAAAGATAAAATATGCAAAAGGATTTATTTTAAAAAAAAACAGCTTATATTATCTGCGAACATTTTATGAAGAAAATAAGGATGAAACATCTGTTAGAGATTTTTTAAACAATACTTATGCTATATTTGAGTCTCTGCCTGAGCACAGAGGAATTGTACTTTTTTCCAATAAAATTAATCATGTTGATTTTTTTCAGGATTTGGTGCATCTGTATGAAATTAATAGAGATTTGGCGAAATATTCTGTTTGAATAAATTCAGGCTAATAGACTGAAGGCTGAAGGCTTTTAGGTATATCATTCAGTCTTCAGCCTTAATACCTGTTTAATTTTGAGGTTTTATGCTGGAAAATATCTCTGTGATAGTTCCTGTTTACAACGAAGAAAAAACACTGCCGGAAGTTTTAGCCGAAATCTATGCAGTATTAAAAAAAGATTTTGAAAATTTTGAAATTATAATAGTCGATGATCATAGCTTTGACAATTCATTAAAGTTAGCAGTGCAATTTGCCTCCGGATTGGACCATAAAACAAGGGTTATAAGACTGGAAAAGAATTATGGTTCTGGATATTAACTGGATAAACCTGTGGAAAAAAGAAGTTTTTAATAAAATTCAGGTAAAATCCGAAGGTGTGTTTTTTTTAGGTGAAATTGTTGACAGGGCTAAATATAGCGGATATAAAATAATTGAAATCCCGTCTCTTTATCTTCCAAGAAAAAGCGGTCAAGCCAAAGGCGGAAAATTATCTTCAATTTTTAAAGCTGTAGTTGAAATGATTCGCTACTTTTTTGTCCGTAAGTTCTAGGGAATTTATTTATTAAGCTATATAACTGCACCTAATTAAATATATATATATCAGAAATATCATAAAAATTGTGTTAAAAAATTCACCCATGCTATGTAGGGCAAGGCTTTAGCCTTGCTAATCTGGTAAATAAAGCAAGCCTGAAGGCTTGCCCTACATAAACATTAAACATATTTAAAAAGTTTTTATAATCACAATGTCTATTTAATTATGCGCAAAATTTTTCATCAGACAAATTTAAAATAACCTCCTAACTTAGCTTATCTTCTATCATTTTTTTTATGCGTTCATCAAATTTTTCTTTTGCTTTGCCTATTACTACCATATTCATATTTTCAGGTTTAAACAGTTCTTGTGCAAAATTTATTATGTCAATTATTTTTACATTATCAATATTTTTGAAAATATCTTCAATGGTAATATATTCTTGAAAATATATTTCTGATTTGGCAAGATGCCCCATACGGCTTTCTGTATTTTCAAGATTAAGAGTTATCCCGCCTTTCAACTGTTCTTTATTATTAGAAAGTTCTTTTTCGCTGATCAGTTCTTTTTTTAATTTATTTAACTCATCCAGTACAACTTCTACTACTTTTTCAAAATTATTTTCAGCTGACCCCGCATAAACAGCAAATAAACCTGAAGGTTTGTAAGATGCCTGATATGAATATACACTATAAACCAGACCATGCTTTTCCCTTACAGCTTGAAACAGACGCGAACTCATACTTCCGCCAAGCAGGGAATTCAGTAAATATAATGAATATCGTTTTGGGTGAGTAAAACTAAGACCTCTTGTACCCAGACAGAAATGTACTTGTTCCAGGTCCTTTTTTTTCAGATAAATATCTGTATGCATTTTTGGAATTTTACTGTCGGAATAAATCTTTCCGCTAAATAGTGAGCTGAAAAGATTTTCAACTTCCAGAAAAAAATTTGCAGCTTTTAAATTTCCCGCCGCTGTTATAACTATATTATTCGCGCAATAATGCTTTTTATAATATTCCATAATAGTTTCTCTGGTAAAATTTTTCACATTTTTTTCTGTGCCAAGAATTGACGAACCCAAAGGATGATCTTTCCATATTGTACTGGCGAATAAATCATGTATTTGTTCCTGAGGAGTGTCTTCATGCATATAAATTTCTTCCTGAACAACACCTTTTTCTTTTCTCATTTCTTCATTCGGGAAAATTGAATTAACTACCATATCATGCAGAACATCAAGTGCAATGGAGACATGGTTATCAAGAACCTTTGCTGTGTAGCAGGTAAATTCGCGGCTGGTAAATGCCTCAAGCTGTCCGCCGACACTGTCAAGCTCCTCAACAATCTCCTTTGCGCTACGCTGTTCAGTACCTTTAAAAAGCATATGTTCAAGAAAATGAGATATCCCGTTATTTGATATATCTTCGCTGGAAGAGCCGGTAAGTATCCAGATACCTATACTTACAGAGCGCAAATAAGGCAGTTCCTCCGCTACTATCAGTATTCCATTTGATAGAATTTTTTTTTCGATCATAGAATCCTCCGCACAATAAATTTTAGTTATTACCTGAATCTTGCATAGCAAGATTTAGGTATTATATTTACATCTAAATATACTATAGCTAAGACCTTTAGGCAAGATAAATTCAGTTTATAAAAATAAAAAAATTAATAGTTTTTTGAATTTTGCAGCAAGCCCCTTTAGGGAAGCAAATTTACAGGGCATAAGCCCCTTTACTGCATTATTCAGAAATAGCCTATTTTTAAATATTACAACTAAAAACTAAAAAAGTTTCTTGACTTTTTCACGATTTTTGTGGTTTAATAAGCTATAAGCTCATCCTTCTTAAAAACCTAAAAAGGAGAATAAAATTTCCAGTATAAGCAGATGAGTTGAATGGTTTTGGATTTCCCGTAACAGTTGAAAAAAAAGAAAAAAAGCCCGAAACAAATATTGCATCTGCCTTTATCAAGGCTGGGACATTGAAGAATATGATTGTTATTGATATTCCTCAATCTTTAAAAAATAAAATACATCGGGAAAAAACTATAAAGGTAAACCTGGAGGTTGATAAAGAACCTCCTGGTGATTTTTGTATTGAAGCAAAGTACCTTTTCCAGCCTTTGCCTTTTTCTGTTAACACCTATACTTTACCATATCTTTTTGCAGGGAAAATGCATGCGATATTATGCAGGCCATGGGTAAATAGAGTGAAAGGCCGCGATTGGTATGATCTGGTGTGGTATGCGGGAAGGGATATATCTGTCAATTTGAAACATCTGGAAAATAGGATGAAACAGACAGGACATCTTAAAGCGAGTGAATCACTGACGGAAAAAGTTTTAAAACAAAAGCTTCAGGAAAGAATTGAATCCATAGATTTTGAAGATGCCAAAAAGGATGTTGAAAATCTGCTGAAAGACCCGTCATCACTCGAGGTCTGGTCCGGAGAATTTTTCAAGGTTATTTGCGGGAAAGTTAAGGTTGAAGGGGATATTTAATTGGGAGAGTGAAATAATGTTCGCCAATTAAAACACAAATTTTGCAGGAATATTTCAAATTAATATTTTATAAAGATTTAGTTGAAAGGTATAAAATACAAAATTTTTATCTAATGAAGGAATTGATGAAATATTTACTTGCAAATTTTTCCGCATTATTTTCAATGACCGGTTATTATAATCTTTTAAAATCAATCAATCAAAAAATAGGGAAAGATACCCTTTTTGAATATTTATTTTATTTATAAGAAATAAATTTTGTTAAATCGAAATATTCCTCGGGGTTACTTATTTTAGATTGCTTCGCCTTCGGCTCGCAATGATGTTATTGCGAGGAGTTTTATCCCGAAGCAATCCCGTTTTTTCGATACCTCGAGGCTCTTTTGTGCCTCACTGGAAAATTTTTAAGTAGAAGATAGAGAAATTACACCTTTATGTCAATGGTTGTTAGAAAAATATAAATACATTGCACAGAAATTCCCCATCTTGAATTTTTGGTAGGGGTTCGAGCCAAGAAAAGGGCACGAACCCATTCCGGTAGAAGCTAAGTTATCTCAAACTGGTATGGATTATGCTCCTATTAATTATTTTAAAAGTAAATATAAATTGAGTAAAGCATATTTTATTTTTTTTAATATAATAGAAGTAAAAACCATGAAAGATATTGAATGTTGTTATCCACGGGAAATTAGTAAAGAGATATATAATCATGAATAAAAAAAATTTATTAATCATATTAATTTTATCAATATTTTTACCGCGATTTATTTATTCATATGAAGAAAAATATACTAAAATAGACGGGCAAAAAATATTTTTTATTACAGCCGGAGAAGATGACAAAACTCCTTTGCTTATAATCCACGGGCTTGGGATGTCATCAGGTTTCTGGATAAATAATATTGATATTCTTGCCGGAAAACGCAGGGTGTATGCTCTTGATTTGCCGGGTTTTGGACATTCGGAAAAAAATAAAAAAAGTTACTCGGTAAAAAGTTATACTGTATTAATAAATAAATTCTTAGCACAGCAAAAAATATCAAAAGTCATACTCCTTGGACATTCAATCGGAGGCGCTGTAAGTGTTTTATATACTGCTGCATATCCGGAGCAGGTTGAAAAACTTATTTTAGCAGATAGTGAAGGGGTTAAAAATGTAAAAAATGATTCCTTCCTCAATCTCGTTAAAATACCGATTATCGGGGATATTCTTTTTATAATGAGGGATAGAGATATGATAAGAAAAAGCCTTCAAACAGATATTTTTTATAATCCGCATTTTGTGACTGAACTTTTTGTACAGGAGGTTAGTCATGGCTCCAGAGATGCTTTTTTATCTCTTCTCAGGAATTCAATTGATTTAACTGATGAACTAAAAAAAATACAATGTCAAACGCTGCTTATCTGGGGAGAAAATGATAAGCTTTATCCCGTGGGGAATGCTCATGTTTTTAATGAAAAAATTAAAAATACATATCTTATAGTTTTTTCTGAAAGCGGAACATGTTCAAATATTGAAAAATTTGATGCATTTAATGAAGCAGTGATTAAATTTATGGAATAACCTTAGAAAGATTGCTTCGCCGCTAACGCTCCCCGCAATGGCATCATTTTATCATAAACTTATTCTTTCATCATGCGATGTGGTAATTAGTACTTTCTTCAGCACTTCGATTTCATCTAAAACTTTACCGCTTCCAAGCGCAACGCACAGCATCGGATCATCGGCTAAATTAACGGGGAGCCCTGTTTTTTCTCTTAATAGAATATCCAGACCATGTAAAAGAGATGTCCCGCCGGCCATAAAAATTCCTCTATCAACAATATCAGAGGCAAGCTCGGGAGGTGTATGTTCTAAAGTGGTTTTCACGGCCTCAACTATAGAAGTAATAGGTTCACTTAGAGCTTCTCTTATTTCATCAGGTGTAATGGTAACAGTTTTAGGTATCCCTGCCACAAGATCTCTTCCTTTAATTTCGAGTGACTTATTATTAAGTATCGTAAGTCCCGGAAAAGCCGAACCGATATTTATTTTTATATCTTCGGCAGTACGTTCTCCTATAAGCAAATTATAAGCCCGCTTAATGTATTGTACTATTGCTAAATCCATTTCATCTCCGCCGACTCTTACGGAATTATTATAAACTATTCCTCCCAGGGAAATAACCGCTACTTCTGTGGTTCCGCCTCCTATATCGACGATCATATTCCCTGCAGGTTCATTGATCGGCAGACCTGCTCCTATTGCGGCAGCCATAGGTTCTTCTATTAAATATATTTCTCTTGCGCCTGCATGCAGAGCCGAGTCGCGTACGGCCCTTTTTTCAACCTCGGTAATTCCCGAAGGCACCGCAATAATAATCCTGGGGCGAATAAGTGTATTACGGTCGTGAACTTTAGTAATAAAATATCTTAGCATCATTTCCGTTACTTCAAAATTTGCAATCACACCGTCTTTCATTGGACGGATAGCTACTATATTACCAGGTGTTCTGCCCAGCATACGTTTAGCTTCACTGCCGACAGCAAGGACCTGATTGGTCCCTTTTTGAATTGCAACAACCGAAGGTTCCCTTAGAACAATGCCCTGACCGCGCACATACACTAAAGTTGTTGCGGTTCCAAGGTCAATAGCCATATCATTTGAAAAAAGCCCGAATAAAGAATCAAACAGCATTGTTTAGCTCCATTTTAAATTTGTTATCAATATATTGGCGGATTACCATCCTGCCAAATGGCGAATTGTAATTCACCCGCTACCGGTGCGATTATTTTGTAATTTCTGCGTATAGCGCTTGAATAGCTTTTTGGGGATCACCATTTTGGAATGCCGCTGCACCGGCAACCATAAGATCAGCTCCCGCACCAACCACACTCTTAATTGTTTCTAAATTTATTCCACCGTCAACTTCGATTTTAATGTTTAATTTTTTTCTGTTGATTAATGTTTTTAATGCTCTGATTTTAACAAGAGCCGTATGGATAAATTTCTGACCGCCAAAACCGGGATTCACACTCATTACCAGAATAAGGTCAATTTCAGGCAAAATATATTCCAATAATTCAATGGAAGTGGCAGGATTAATTGCCACACCCGCAATAGCTTTTGTGTTTTTTATTAACTGTATTGTGCGATGCAGATGAACACACGCTTCCTGGTGTACAGTGATAATATCAGCTCCCGCATCTTTGAATATTTCAATATAATTATCCGGATTTTCTATCATTAAATGCACATCAAATATAGCCGAACTTTTTTTACGTAAAGATTTAACAACCATTGCCCCAATTGTCAGATTAGGTACAAAATGCCCATCCATTATATCAAAATGCAGATATTTTATACCGGCTGATTCAACTTTTTTCACTTCTTCATACAAGGATGAAAAGTCCGCCGACAGTAAAGATGGGGCAATTTCCGCCATGATAATGCTCCTTTATGCTAAAAAGTTTTTTCTTCTACCAGTTCATCATCAAGATAAATCCTGGCAATATCATTTTCAGCTATACCGATAACAATCTGAATTTTTTCTCCCGGACTTGCTTTTTGTTCGGAAAAAACTTCTTCTTTTGTATGTTCATGAATATCTTCTATTACAACTCTTACATTTTTTTTGATTACACCTATTGGAGGAATATAATATAATACCGCATACCTTGTCAATTTGTTTTTATCTGAAAATACTTCCTCCCTTGTAATTTTAAATTTGATCTTTTCTCCTGCTTCTATAGGCATCCCGAATATTGGATTTTGAGTGATAATAGTCCCATCCTGAAAACCCGGGGAATATTCATATGTAACTTCTCCTATCATAAGTCCGGCATCATTTATGCCTTTTTCTAAATAAGGAAGTCTTTGGCCGATAAAGTCAGGCATTAAATATTTTTTTTTCTTCGGACCGAGACTAATTAGAAAATTAACTTTAATACCCCTTTTAACAAGCATCCCGGGAGGAGGCCCCTGAGATAATATTCTATTTTGAGGGAACATCCCGGAATTTATATATGCTTCATCACCTTTATTTAAACCTACCTGTTGAAGAAGCACTTTCGCATGTCTTGCCGGAAGACCGGTTAAATTCGGGACAGGCACCATTTCTGTCCCCTTGCTTATTATTATTTTAAGATCTCTGTTTTTCCGTATTTTTTCGCCCTTTTCCGGGTCCTGTGACACTATGAAACCTTTGGGATATTTACTATTATAAACCTGCCCTTCTATTTTTAGCCCGAGTTTATAAGGAGTTAATACTTGCAGAGCAGATATTGTATCAAGTC
>JACQWU010000102.1 GCA_016209155.1 Candidatus Desantisiibacteriota bacterium
AAGGCTTGAAGACGAATTAGATAAAATTCTATCTGAACCGGAAAAGGAGAAAGACCATGATTAACATAACGGTGGTAGGCGCGGCAGGAAAAATGGGAAGCCGCATCATTGCGCTTTCAAAAGACTACGCAGATATAAAACTCATCGGCGCTGTTGAGCGCAGCGGGCATAAAAATATAGGGCAGGACATCGGGGAAATTACAGGCCTTGGCAAAACAGGCATAAGCCTTGCTGATAATATCAAAAAGGTGGCAGGGGAAACCGGCGTGTGCATAGATTTCTCAAGTTCTGAGTCAACATCTTTAAACCTAAAAGCCCTGTACAGCAGCCCGGTCCCTTTGGTCATAGGCACTACAGAGCTTCCAAAGGAAATTATTGAGGACATTAAATCATATGCAAAAAAAACGCCGTGCGTCTTTGCCCCGAATATGAGCGTGGGAGTAAACCTTCTGCTGAAAGTCCTCGGTGATATTGCACAGGTCCTCGGAGATGATTACGACATTGAGATAGTTGAGGCGCACCACAGGCTCAAGAAAGATGCGCCCTCAGGCACGGCCATGAAGATGGCGCAGGTCCTTGCGGAGTCTCTCGGCAGGAATCTGGACGAAGTCGCCGTTTATGCAAGAAAGGGCCTTATAGGAGAACGCACAAAAAAGGAAATCGGGATACAGACCATACGCTCCGGCGACATAGTCGGAGAACATACCGTGTTTTTCGGAGGGCTCGGAGAAAGGATTGAAATCACTCATAAGGCCTCCAGCAGGGATACTTTTGCAAGAGGCGCTCTTAAGGCTGCGCTCTGGGTATCAAAACAAAAACCCGGGCTGTACGATATGCAGGACGTCCTCGGCCTGAAATAACAAGCAAACATCAAGCCTCGGGTTTGATGTTTGCTTGTTATTTCTCCAGTATCTTCCGCTTGAATATCAAATCCACAATAAACGGGTCAAACTGACTTCCGGCGCCGTTCCTAAGCTCCTGCATTATGCTGCCCATCGGAAGCCTGTTCCTGTACGGCCTGTCATGCTTCATTGCATCTATCGCATCCGCTATAGAAATAATCCTTACCGGCAGGGGTATCTCCTCCCCTCTTAACCCCTCCGGATACCCGGAGCCGTCATATACCTCATGGTGATATAAAATTATCTGTGATGTTTTTTCAAGAAAAGGCACGGCGCTGACAATCCTGGCGCCAATCTCAGGGTGTTTCCTAAGCTCAACAAGCTCTTCTGCCGTCAGAGCGCCTTTCTTCCTGAGAATTGCCTCATCAACTCCTATTTTCCCGATATCATGAATAAGGGCCGCCTGGCTTAATTCATCCCGTATGTCTTTTGGCATACCGAGCGACTCAGCTATTAAAGAAGACAGCCTTGAAACATTTTCCGAATGGTCCGAGGTGTAATGGTCTTTTGCGTCAATGGCCAGTATCAAGGCTTTTACCGTACCGTCATAGCACATCATAATGTTTTCCCTGGCCCTTGCTATCTGCTCCTCCAAATATTTATTCTTATCCAGCAGGCTGTCGCGCTCTACCCTTACTGTTTCATGCGCCCGCTTTTTATGAAGCCCCCTCTCCACAACATTTAGAACATCCGTTTTATCAAAAGGTTTTATAAGATAGTCCAGGGCGCCAAGGCGCACCGCGCTTCTTGCCGATTCAATACTGGCATAAGCAGTCAGCAGAACAACTTCGGTTGCAGGATACATTTTCTTAAGCTCCTTTAATACCGCTATCCCGTCCATATCCGGCATCTTTACATCAAGCACCACCAGATCTGCAGGAGTATGAGCCATAAAATTAAGACCTTCGGCGCCTCCGGCAGCTGTAAATACCGTGTACCTGTCCTTTAAGACCTGCTGAATAGAGTATCTCGGTATCAATTCATCATCAATAACAAGAATTCGCTCTTTGCTGTCCATTAATTGTCTCCCCCTTTATAGGTTACAGACTTTGAGCCGTTCAACTCTTCAACCCTGTCAATGACAGGTAATCTGATTACAAAGGAGTTAGCTCCCTGCTCGCTCTTTAAATCAAGGCTTCCATTATGTTCTTCAATAATTTTGCGGCTGATCGGGATATTCAACTCGCTGCCGAGGTTGTCAATATTTACAAGCGGCTTTAACAGGTCCTGCCTTTCCTTATCAGAAAGCTCCACGCCGTTATATTTAATTGATATTTCCGCATATGCTCCGCTTCCTGACGTGTTATTTGCGCCGAGGTAAATAAAGGCGCCTTTGGGTGTCATATCAATTGCGTTAAAAATCAGGTAGCAGATGGCCTTTGCAAGAAGCTTCCTGTCTGCCTGGACAAATACTTTCATGTCAAAATTCTGTTTTGAAAATTTGTGCAATTTAAGTAAGGAACAGCTTGATTCAATACCTGAAATCGGACCAAAAATGATTGAAAGTATTACTGATTTTTTTCAAGACAAAAATATCCGGTATATTTTAAATAAATTCAAAAAAGCCGGACTTAAATTATCGCTTGAAGAAAATATGCAAAATTCGTCCATTGCAAATAAAATTTTTGTACTGACCGGTACTTTGAAAAAGTATTCACGAAACGAAGCAGTAAGACTTATTGAAAAATACGGCGGGAAAGTAAGCTCCGGCGTAAGTAAAAATACGGATTTTGTTTTAGCCGGAGATGATCCGGGAAGTAAATTTGATAAAGCTAAAAAAATAGGTGTAAAAATAATAAATGAGGAGGAATTTGAAAAAATTCTTAATCCTGACAGCATCTAAAACCAAGATCATAGTAATATAATGAAGGATTAAGTCCAAATTTACTTGAACATTTTGTATCTTCAGGTCCGCTGTCCCAGAATCCGCCATAATAAATTGCACCGGGTTTGTCCGTCCACTCCCATACATTTCCGCTCATGTCGTATACTCCGTAATCACTAACACATTCTTTGTAAGTTCCTGCAGGAGCGGGGCCTTTTGCCCATTTCATGAAATTGCGGCATTTATGCGGAGAGAATTCATGCCCGTATGGATATTCCATATGATTGGGTCCGTCTAAGGATGAACTCCAGTCATAAGTCCCATTCCCGTCAAAGTCCCATTCATATTTAATTATTTTTCCGTCTCTGTCTCTGCCGGTTCCGTTAAAGATAACAGGAATATTTATAGTTGTCACTATCTCAGGTTCAGAATGTGCTTCCGGCAAAATATTTCCTGTGAATTCATCAATATTTAATGCATCCAGATCATAAAATTTTTCTTTGCCTTTGGGTATGGTTATTTTTATAGGATTGGAATATGAAGATTCATTCCCATTCGGAAGTATGCCTGTAACGGTATAGTAATATGTTTCTCCTTCAAAAATATTCTGATCCAAAAAAGTTATATCCTTGATCTGTTCAGAGTTTATCTGCATATATAATTCTTTTTCTTTTAAACTCCTATAAATATTATATCCGCCTTTATAAAGCTTAATATCAAATAATTCATCCCATAATAAATATACACTTTTATTCATTTCATTATAAGAAATGCGTAAATTCGAAGGAGAAGATGATAAGGTTATGTTTCTTGGAGTAATAGACCTGGGAGTCTCCGTGAAAGGAGTAAAAGTCTCTGTTTTTTTAACAGGAGCACATCCGGTTAATAACAATAGTATAATTGCTATAATTAAAAAACCACATATTTTTTTCCCCATGACTTATTATATATATATTAAATATGTATATAAAGTCAACATTTTTTTCTATTGCAAAGTTTTTAATTGAATATTATAATAATTCATGCGGTATAATATTTTAAAATATTGGGAATGACAGCATAACTTAGCCTGAAGGATTTCAGCCTGAAAGCTGATAGCTGAAGGATAAGATTAAAAGGATTATTATGAAAGATAAATCCATAAAAATAGCACCGCTTATTTTAGAAAAATATATAAATACAGAGATATGTGCAGTGTCTAAAACAGAAGTAATTAATGAAATGATTGATTTGATAGCTGATGGTGAAATATTAATTGATAAAAATAAATTTTTAAATTCAGTGATTGAAAGAGAAGATTTATGCAGTACCGGGCTTGAAAATGGAGTGGCTTTTATTCACCCCAGATTTGCACTTGATGAGATTGTTTCTAAACCTGTGATTGCAATCGGTATTTCTAAAAAGGGAATAGATTTTGAATCAATAGATGATGAGCCGACTTATATTTTTTTTGTTTTATGTTTTAATAAACTTCAAAACCATTTACATTATCTTGCATATTTAAGCAGGTTGTGTAAGGATGGTGAATTTTTAGACGCGCTAAAAGAAGCAGATAAGCCTGAAGATATTTTAGAAATTATCAAGGAGAAAGAAAAAGACGGCGATAATCTCAAAGTCCCATCCAAAAAGTCACTTTATTCTGATGGTATTATGAGTTTTTATCGAAAGAAAAAATAGTATGTTGAAAAAAAAAGGTGAGAAAAGAACTACTAGAGACAATATCAAATTAGCCGGGATTTTATCATGTATTGCGGGTTATACAAATGCATTGGCATTTCTAACTTTACTAATGCTTAATTACAGTAATAGCGTTCCAATTATAATTGAAGGTTGTGTTTTGATAGCAGTTAGTTTAATACCGTATAAATCTTTAAATTTTATAATGTTTATTTCATTAAATTTTATGCCGCTATTTTTAAGTTTTGCTATGGGTATGCAGAGTGCCTCAACAACGTATTTGTCCTCGGCAATAGTTCGTACAACTCATCTTACTGGTGCTGCAACTGATATTGGAATGGCTATTGTAAGAAGGGATTTAAAAGCGTTCGTCATTCTTTTTACTATTTTATCAGGATTTATATTAGGCGCATTTTTAGGATCTTTTGCAAATGCACATCTGGGCATATCCGGTTTTTTATTTCCGGGAGTTATAACCCTTTCCATAGGAATTGCCTATTTATAAAAACTCTAAATCACATGCAATTTTTGGGCATATTGCATTATGATTAATTAAAAATAAACCGGATAATACTTCTATGGAATCACAAGAAAAATTATCAAATGCAAATGGAATTGATTTTAATGAAAAAAAAATCATACTACTGGTTTTTGTTTTTGCTGTTTTAATCAGATTTTTTTATATTTATTTTTTTTATGGATTTGATACTTTACCGGGTATGGACGAAATTTATTATCAGAAGCTTGCAGGCAATATCAGCGACGGATTGGGTTTTGCAATTAAGAAGGATGCATTCTCTACAAAAAAACCTCCTGTTTACCCGTATTTCATGACAGGAATCTATTTTATTTTCGGACGGGATAATTTCTTTGCACTGCGAATTATTCAGATTTTACTTGGCGGAATATGTACGATTTTAATATATATTATTGCGGGGAAATTAGGGGGAAGACGTGTTGCACTTATATCCTCTATTCTGGTATCCATTGATCCGCTCCTGATCTATATCTCAGCATGGATACTGGCGCATATTATGGTCTATTTGTTTACTCTGCTCGCGGTTTTTTATTGTTTAAACACAATTGAAAAGCCTTCATGCTATAATATAATTTTAGCAGGAATGTTCTGGGGGCTTACCGGGCTTTCAATGGGGTATAATACATTTCTTTTTTATCCGTATATTTTTATCTGGGGATTAATTATTTTCCGGACTGATAAAAAGGAAGCATTAAAAATTTCTGTTATTTTATTTTTGAGTATGACTTTAACTGTTTCTATCTGGACAATTCGCAATTATACTATTTATAAAAAGTTTATTCCGATTGTAACAAGCGGAGGACATCGGTTTAAAGGTTCAAATAATGCACGGGCAGACGGGATGTGGACCCCATCCAGCGGTTCCCCGCGATTTTTTTCAACGAGCAGAAATCGCGGATGGGGGGATTCTCCTGATTGGGAATCATGGGCATGTGACGCTGATTCTCTCTGGCTTGATCTTCTTTTTAGCGAAAAAAAGGATTATAATGATTATGAAGTAAATCTGCTTAATTATAGAGCTGGATGGAAATGGATAAAAAATAATCCTGTTTCATGGCTAAAACTTTTGCCGAAAAAATTTTATCATCTGTGGGAACCATTAAATCCCCGTTCAACATTTCCTCGTCTGACACAAAAAAGGCGCCGGGCAGTAATTATTTTTTACTGTTTTATTTTCCCGCTTTTTGTTATTGGAATATACTTATCAAAAGCTTTTTGGAGAAAATATTTAATTATATATTTAGCTATTATTCACACAATTATAGGTTCTATGATTTATTACGGAGACGCTCAGCAAAGGGTGATAATAACTCCGTTTTTGAGTATTTTTGCCGCTTTTACTTTGAGCAGAATAATAAAATTCAGGAAAAATGATGAATAATGAAATTATTAATAATAATAAAATTTTAGAAATTTTAAGTAAAACTTTTAATCCTGACAGAGCCAGATTAAAAGAAATTTTACATAAAGCAAAAGCAAAAAAAGGATTAAGTTTGGAAGAAACTGCCTGCCTGATAAATATAAATGACAAAGAATTGGAAAACGAAATGTTTGAAATTGCCGCGCGGATTAAGGACGAAATATATGGTGAAAGACTGGTTTTTTTTGCACCGCTTTATGTATCTGATCATTGTGTTAACGATTGTGAATATTGTAATTTTCACATTAGAAATAAAACAATTTTAAGAGCAAAGTTGTCATCCGAAAAAATTCAGGAACAGGTGGAATTTTTAATTAATGCGGGGCATAAGCGGGTTCTTCTTGAATTTGGCGAAGATCCTTTAAATAATCCGATAGATTATATTATTGATACAATAAATAAAATTTATTCTGTACAAACAGAAAAAGGAAATATTCGAAGAATAAATGTAAATATTGCCGCAACAACAAAAGAAAATTATTTCAGGCTTAAGCAGGCTAAAATTGGGACATATCAGCTTTTTCAGGAAACATACCATTTCCCTACTTACAAAAAATTACATATTGGTCCTAAAGCAGATTATTTAAGACAGTTATACGCGCACAATAATGCTTTTGAATCAGGATTGGATGATCTTGGGTTGGGCGTTCTTTTCGGACTTTATGACTGGCGGTTTGAAGTCCTTGCTATTATGTCACATGCAGAGTACATGAATAAAAAATACGGGATAGGTCCTCATACGATTTCTGTCCCGAGATTCCAAACCGGACAAACAATTAAATATGAACCCGAATATAAAGTAAGCGATGAGAATTTTCTTAAGCTTATTGCGATTTTACGTATTTCAGTTCCATATACAGGAATTATTATAAGTACAAGAGAAAATTCTGAAATTAGAAGTACTGCATTCAAAATCGGCGTTTCGCAAGCTTCAGCCGGATCTGTTGCTTCACCGGGCGGCTATGGAAAAAAAAGCAGTCAGCCACAGTTTGAAATTCATGATAAACGCTCTCTCAGGCAGATAATAGAAACCGTTCTTGACGATAAATTGCTTCCGAGTTTTTGCACTGCATGTTACCGGCTGGGAAGGACAGGTGAAGCATTTATGGCTATTTCCAAACACGGTGATATACACAATTTCTGCCGACCAAACGGAATTCTGACATTTGCGGAATATCTTGAAGATTTTGCTGATGATAAACTAGATGATAAACTATACAAAAAAGGATCGGAAGTAATTACTTTTTATTTGAACAAAATTGAAAATGAAAGTATGCGTAATAAAACAAAAGAAAGATTAGCAAGAATTAAGCATGGCGAGAGAGATCTTTATTTTTAATAAAATTAAATGGGAAATGGGAAATAAGGAAATAGGAAGTTAATTTGAAGATTTGTTTTTATTTCCAATTTCCCATTTCCTTATTTTCCATTTATCTTAGGAGTAAATAATGTGTTATGCAATTCCGGGTAAAATAACTGATATAAAAGACAAAATTGTAACAGTAGATTATTTTGGTGAAATAAAAAAAGCCCGAAATGAATTTTATGAGCTTAATCCGGGTGATTATATTTATGCTCAGGGCGGATTTGTTATTAATAAAATATCAAATGAAGAAGCGGAGGTTATATTAGAGACCTGGCGTGAGTTTTTTTTTAAGCTTAAAGAAGTCGATCTTAAACTAACATATGATACTAAAACACTGCATCAAAGGGCAAATGCGGTACGCAGGCAAAATACTGACAATTCATGCTGTGTTCACGGAATAGTTGAGTTTTCCAATTATTGTATTAACGACTGTTTATATTGCGGACTAAGAAAAAGCAATAATACCTGTATACGTTATAGAATGGATACAGAGGAAATAGTTGAAACATGTGAAAATGCCGTAAACAAATTGGGATTTAAAGCTCTTGTTTTACAATCAGGAGAAGATTTTTTTTATGATGATGAAAAACTCAGCAAAATAATAAATAGAATAAGAGAGAAATGCGCGGTATTACTTGTAATGAGTATTGGTGAACGTGATTTAAAAATTTATCAAAAATTGTATCAATATGGTGCAAGAGGAGTGCTGCTTAGATTTGAAACAAATAATCATGAGCTATATAAAAAAATAAGACCGGGACATGTTTTGGAAGACCGGATTAACTTGATAAAGAGTTTAAGAGATATGGGATTTTTAATTATGACTGGTTTTCTTGTTGGTCTTCCGGAGCAATCCGAAGCAGATATATTGAGCGGTATTGATCTTACAGGGACGCTCGGGACAGATATGTTTTCTTTTGGGCCGTTTATTCCGCATCCGCAAACTCCGCTTGCCGGTAATCCAATTCCGGATATAAATTTAGTTCTGGATACAATTGCAAGAGCAAGAATGCGTTTCCCTGCTTCCAAAATTCTTGCGACTACAGCTCTTGAAACCCTGGATAAAAAAAATGGCGCACAAAAAGGACTTTTAGCAGGAGCAAATTCTTTGATGATAAATGTTACCCCAAAAAAATATCAGAGCTTATATGAGTTATATCCCGACCGTGCAGGGATAGAATCAGATATTGAGGAAAAAATAAATTTAACTTTAGAACTGCTCTATTCTTTAGGTAGAGCGCCGGCTGATATTGGAATTTAAAACCTGAATCTTGCTATGCAAGATTCAGGTAATATCTAATTTATCCGTGTAAAGGTGAATATTTTATACTTGATACTGATGCGTCAAAGTATTTAAAAATGGCAGTTTATCCTGTCCCTCCCAAAGACGGCAGGGGAGTTAACTATGGTATTGGCTAATTACATTAATTTGTTNNNCCTGTCCCGGAGTTATTGCTCTTTGGGGTAAGGAAAATATAAGTTCTGCGCTGTTCCCGTTTATTGGATAAAGTTTAGCATCGGCAAGCGGAGATCGTGAACGGATTTTTGCTTTTATTGAGATCGGTTCTGACGGAGGTTTTTTTATACTCCAGATAATATTTTCAGTAATAAGCTTTTCAGAATAAAGCGATTGATTATCCCCGACAATAAGTGTATTATTTTTAATATCGATTTTAATAACATATAAAGGATGAGGATAAGCAATTCCGAGTCCTTTACGTTGTCCAATGGTATAAAAATGCAATCCCTTATGTCTGCCCAGAATCGCACCATTTTTGTCTATTATATTACCTTTTTTAGATTTAATTTTTTTCATATTTGCTAAAAAATTACCATAATCATTATCCGGAATAAAACATATTTCCTGGCTTTCTTGTTTATGTGCCACAACAAGCCCTGCTAAAGATGCTATCGAACGTATTTCTTTCTTGGTATATTCTCCAACCGGCAATAATAGGTTCTTCATTGTATTCTGAGTTAATCCCCAGAGAAAATAGGATTGGTCTTTCTCTGCATCCTTTCCTTTATGCAATTCATATTCACCGGAATCATTGTTATATATAATTCTTGCATAATGTCCTGTAGCCAGGTAATCAGCATGGAATTCTTCCTTAACTCTTTTTAAAAGCAGATCAAATTTTATTTTTTGATTACATAATATGCAGGGACTGGGAGTTCTTCCGGAGAAATACTCCTTGCAAAAATTTTCAATCACTTCCTGTTTAAATTCATTTTCGCAGTTTAAAACATAATATGGTATTTTGAGCTGACTTGCTATTTTTCTTGCATCCGTAAAGTCATCCGGAGAGCAGCAGCTTTTTTCATGTTTTTTTAAAGAACAATTTTCGGGATTTTCCCAGAGTTTTAAAGTTATTCCTATGACTCTAAATCCTTTATTTTTTAATAATAAGCAGGCTGTGGAACTGTCAACCCCTCCGCTCATGGCAACAACAACTGTTTTATTATTCATAAAAATATTCCTTTTCTACTTTCATTCGTTGATAGCTGAATTAAAAATATCCATACTATTTATAGCAAAAAAATGTATTTATTAAAACAAATTTTTTATTCGGAAGCGCCATTAATTAACTCAGGCTGAAAAAGTTATATATGTTTAAATTTAAATTTAAATTTGACATTAATATATATAAGTATGATATAATAATATAAGACTCCAAAATGAGCAGTTGGTCAAATGAAGGAGAAAAATTGTCATGAAAAATATGTTCATGAAATACGTTTTTCTTTTTACTATTCCACTTTTAATTCTTAATTCAACAACATCCGCAAGTACAGTAGTATTGCATGGGAAAACTTGGCAGTGTTGATGGATATGATGTAGCTGTAGATGTTCTGCACAATAGTATCAGTTCTCAGACACGATGCTATGCAATAAAAGCTTTAAAAGCCATAAAAGATGAAAAAGCTTTAAAGGTTTTAATTAAAGTTTCAAAGGAAGACGCTTCTCCTCAGGTTAGATCTGAAGCAGCAGAAGCTTTAGGTGAAATAGGTGATCCAAAGGTTCTAACCTATTTAAGATATATTGCAAAATATGATTTTGATGCCGGAGTACAGAAAGTAGCTGAAGAAGCCATACAAAGGATAGATAATATTAACCTTTACAGCCTGCCTGACTCAAAGGATGGATTATTACGGCTCAAGAATGAGCTTGATGTGGAAATTAAACGGCTTGAAAAAGAAATTGAAGAGAAAAAAGAGAAAATCCAAAAAATTGATGAACGCATAAAAACCATTGAATAAATTTCATTCTTTAGCCTTCTCCCAGAGTTTTTCCATTTCTGCCAGATTATAATCATCAAATGTTTTATTGTTTTTGTAAATCTCAG
>JACQWU010000174.1 GCA_016209155.1 Candidatus Desantisiibacteriota bacterium
GCGAGTAGTCAATCACGGTCTGCGGGCTTTTACTCCCGTAAGGCGTACGGGCCGTATCGCCGAAATATACGATATCATATCCCGGCAATTGATCCATTACGGCCCGGGCAACCGTCAATCCACCGATCCCGGAATCAAAAATTCCTATCATCGCGCTTATGTCACCTTTGAATTCAAACCATTGGCAAACTTAAATGGAACCGGCGCAAGCGGTGAATTTTTACGCGCAAGAGCTTATGATACCATGGGAGTTCTCGGAGATACAACCACCTATAATGAAGTAACGCAAGAAGGCCGAAAACAAATGTGTTGTGAATATTGTCATATAGGCCGTGCAGTAACTGGCTGGGGACCGTATAATAAAATAAAGTTAAGCAATGACGGAACGGTATATTCTACACATCCTGTTGGAAGGGGTGATGTTGTAGCAGGCAATCCGCCCAATCCGAACCTTGTAGATGATAGAAAAATCAGAATAATTAGAGATGATGATAAAGGCTGGGAAAGCAGTATAGTTATCCCCGGTGATTTGATGCAGGGAATTGATCTCCATTTGCAGGATACAACGACAGGACATTTAGGCGGAGTTGTTAAATCCTCTGATATTGGTTATGAGACAAGCGGCCTTGACCGCGGCAAAAAAGGAGTTGTTATTTGCCAGACATGCCATAAACCTCATTCAGCAGTTTCATCAGGACAGACTCATGATGGTTTTCCTATATCGGGATCTAAGTATATGTTTGATACCAGTACGCAGGATCTTTTACTTATTGATAATAACGGGAAAAATGGTTATAACAGACTTTGTGAAGCATGTCATTCATACCAGCCTTATTTAAAAATAAGCGGACCTCCGCATATTACACAAGGTCATCCTTTAAAACATAACGGTTTTCCCGGCGGAAGTTACAAGTTTGATGAATATGGCAATCCTACAGCTAATTGGGATAGTACCGGTATGACAGCCGCTGCTTGTTTAGATAAAGATCTTCCTTCGGGGGTATCAGGTATTTCAATCCCTTACATATGGCCAACAGGCGGTAATATTTCAGGAAGAAATGAAATTGTATGTCTTACATGTCATGATGTGCATGGAGGAGTAGCAAATACAAAATTATTACGTGCTATACCTTTGTGTATAGAGTGCCATGATGCTCCTCCAAAGCGTCTTGGAATTTCTCATCCGGTAAATGTAACTTTGTTTAATTCTGATGGATCATCATGGCCGGATCAGGCTAATCTTACAATTTTTTCACCGCAGATTTTTAATGGGAAACAAATAGTCCTGAATAGTCTAAGGATGTATCCTCAACCTCAGTATAATGCTTTATACGCAGATCCGTCAAATAATTATGCTGCTTTAAAATATAATGCTCTTAATGTTGTAAAGATTGGATGTGATACCTGTCATGACTGGACAGGCGGAAATATCCATTATGATGTTGCAAAACGCAGAGATGTTCAAAAAGAAACCCGGCATTTGGAATCATGGGATAATAATAGATACTTTCCTAACAATAAAAGATATACAACATTGGATGGTTCAACATCAGGGCATCTTCATGGAGCCGCAGAAGACCCAAGTCATAATTCAGAATTATGCGTTTCATGTCATACCCGCGATAACTATAATTATGATAGTCTTGGAATTTCCATCACCGGACATGCTGACAGTACCGGTGCAAATCCATCTCGTTATATAAAAGAGTATCCCCCGCAATTTACAGGTTATAAACTCGGTACTCCTGTAACAGGTAATGGTAATATGGAACTTTCATCATTGGATAGACTCGGGACACATGCATCACAACTGCGTATTTCAGATCAAGAAGGGGAAGGGCATAGTAACCGGCTTCTCTGGGTTTACTGGAAATATTGGGGATCACCTGGAGAGTCAAAAGTAAAAGCACTTGATCCTTATTATACTACCCAGGATTCTGATACTACAGATCCATGCGCAATAATGTTATCCAGAAAAAGATCACGATGGGGGCAGAAATTTGATACTTTTAGATATAGTAATTTATTAAGTGTTTCACCTTCGAATATGGGGTTGTTTGCTAATAATACATATAGAGATAAAGCTGCTGTTATATGTCAATCCTGTCATACTCCTCATTATGCAGCGGCGGGGCTTGTTGAATATAATACAGGTGTGCTTGCTTCTGAAAGAACGCCGCATACAGCTTTATTGTATGCTACTCAGGCGGAATCCTTTCTGTGCCGGGTATGTCATGTGAATGGAGGTTATGTTGCGCATCCTATAAGCAAACCTTCAGTAATACTGCATGCAACTTATGCAAATTACAGGGGTGCTGAAGATAACACATATATTAACATAATGAATATTGTGGCTGATGATTCATTAGTAACGACCAGCGGAGATGTTGTTATAAGAAGAGGAATTGCCCTTGGTGATAAAAAACATGAATTAGTTTTAACCTGGGAAATGGAAACTACCCGTTATTTCGGTGAAGGAGTTTTTGGAGCAATTCATCTTCGAAATGATACAACATTTTTTAATCAAAGCTGGAAAGTTTCTGATTCTCATGGCCCGCTTAAACCTGCTAATTATCCGCATAAAGGAGGGAGTTTGAAGAATCTACCTCCAAATAATGCAGGTTTTCCGGGAGAAGCAGTTAAAGCAGATACAAGTCTTCTGGTATGTGATTCATGTCATACTCCGCATGCGGCAGGGACTTCAATGGGAACATATATGGTTGAGGGTAATGATTCATCTGTTCCGGGGATTACATATGCATCCGGTCAAATGGGTGTAAGCTCAAGTTCAGGAGTTGCTTCCGGAGCTCGTAATTTCGGCGCGGCACAACCAACTGGAACATCGGACCAACCTACATGCTTACTTTGTCATCCTCAGTAAGGGATGCAGGATATAAACTTCGATTATCAATTCTCAATGCTCAATCGTCGATACTGCTTCTTTAGATTTACAGGTAATAACAAATCTCCAAAAGAAGAGAAAGGATATTAAAAAATATCTCTATAAATATATCAATGTTAATTGGAAAAGTATCGGTTGAAAATAATTTAATTTTTGCGCCTCTTTCAGGGATAACGGATTCACCTACACGTATCATTGCCAGATGTTTTGGAGCGGGTTTGGTTTTTTCAGAGATGATCAGTTGTGAAGGTTTAATACGACATCATAAAAAAACAGAGGAGCTTTTATATTTTACTCCGGAGGAACGGCCTATCGCATTTCAGATTTTCGGATTCAATCCGGAAAACATGGCTGACGCGGCATTTATAGCATATGAAAAAGGTGCGGATATAATAGATTTAAATTTCGGCTGCCCGGTAAAAAAAATAATAAAATCAAAGTCAGGTTCATATTTATTGCAGTTCCCGGAAAAAATCGCAAAAATTATTGCCTGTGTCCGGCGTAAAATAAATATTCCCTTAACAATAAAAATCAGAGCAGGATGGGATTTGGAGCATGTGAATGCATGTGATATTGCTAAAATCGCACAGGATGAAGGAGCAGATGCAGTTATTATTCATCCAAGGACACAGACTCAGATGTTTAGAGGCATCTCTGATTGGGAAATAATAAGAAAAGTAAAAAATACTATACAACAGATACCTGTAATAGGGAACGGAGATATTTTAACACCTCAGGATGCATCACGTATGTTTAATGAAACAGGATGTGATGCTGTAATGATAGGCCGCGGAGCGCTTGGCAACCCGTGGATATTTAAAAATATTGAACATTTTATTAAAACAGGTGAAATTTTGAATCCGCCGGCCATAGAAGAAAAAATAAAAATGGCTTTGCATCATATGGAGTCTGAAGTACAATATAAGGGGGAAAAAAGAGGTGTAAGAGAAAGCTACAAAGTCCTTTTCTGGTATTTAAAAGGTTTACCGGATGCGGTTTCAGTCCGCCAGAAAATAATTAAACACGATAATTTTAATGAAATTAAGAATATTTTAGAAAAATATATGGAAGATGGGGTAAAAAATGAATAAAGATAGTCTTAAAAAAATATTGATACAAGTACAGGAAAAAAAAATTAAACTTGATGATGCAATAGAATTATTTAAGCATTTACCTTATGAAAATATGGATTTTGCAAGGATTGATACTCACAGGGAAATCAGGCAGAATTTTCCTGAAGCAATATTTTGTGCCGGAAAAACCAATGAGCAAATTGCCGCAATAATGGAAAAAATGCTAAAACATAATATTAATGTGCTGGCAACAAGAGCGGAAAAACAGGTATATGAATTTATAAGCGCACAATTTCCTGAAGCTGTATATAATGATCTTGCAAAAGTTATTTCAATAATTAAGAATAAACCGAAACCTAAAAAAGGGACAATCGCCGTAGTAACAGCCGGAACTTCAGATGTGAAAGTGGCAGAAGAGGCAAAGGAAACCTTGAATTTTACCGGTTATAAAACAGAGTGTTTATATGATGTTGGAGTGGCGGGGATTCACCGTCTTTTTGATAATCAGGAGGTTTTATATAGAGCCGGAGTTATTATTACTATTGCCGGTATGGATGGAGCACTGCCCAGCGTCATTGCGGGACTTGTAAATAAGCCTATAATTGCTGTTCCTGCAAGTACAGGATATGGTGCGAGTTTTGGCGGTATAGCCGCGCTTCTTACTATGCTGAACAGTTGTGCCCCGGGGCTTGCTGTTGTAAATATTGATAATGGTTTTGGAGCCGCAAGACTTGCAAGCATAATAATGGAGGCAAAATAGATTTGAGTATTATTAAAAAATTTATTAAAATAAATGCAATTTATTTGATAATATTTTTTTTGTCAGCTCAGACAGTTTATACTGCTTTGAAATTGATGCCGCGTAATGATATCCCGGGATTGACTAATTTTGCGCAGGTATCTAAATGTCTTTACAGAGGAGCGCAGCCGGATAAAAAAGGTTTTGAGGAACTTTCGAAAATGGGGATTAAAACAATAATTAATTTGCGTGCCAATCATTCTGATATTAAGATGCTTAAGGGACTAAATTTAAAATATATAAATATTCCAATAAATACATGGGATTTAACGGATGAACATGCTGTTAAATTTTTGAAAATAATAAATAATTCAGATTATCAACCTGTTTTTGTGCATTGTCAGCATGGATCTGACAGAACAGGTTCAATGGTCGCCATATACAGAATGTTTATCGAAGGATGGACACATGAAGAAGCATTAAAAGAATTACCTGATTTTGGTTATCATAAAATATGGAAGAATTTAGTGAAATATCTGAAAAATCTTGATTTAAATAAATTAAGGAAAAAATTAAAAACAGCTGAAGAACCGGAACTGAAAGTTATAAATTAAAGGTTATATATGAAAATTGTTTATTTTGATATTATTTCAGGAGTAAGCGGGAATATGATCCTTGGATCTCTTTTAGATGCAGGACTTCCTGCTCTTTATTTAAAGGAAGAGTTGTTAAAGTTAAAACTGGAATTCTATGATATAAAAATAGAAAAGCAATCTAAAAATCATATTACAGGTACACTGTTTAAAGTTAATGTAAATTTAGAAAAACAGCCGCACAGAAAATTTTCGGAAATTGAAACATTATTAAATGAAAGCGATCTGTCTTCTGCTATTAGGGAAAAAAGCCTGTCAATATTTGAAAAATTAGCTCAGGCTGAAAGTAAGGTTCACGGGATTCCCGTTAATTTAGTTCACTTTCATGAAGTGGGAGCAATTGATTCAATTATTGATATTACAGGTTCAGTAATCGGGCTTGATTATTTTAAACCGGATAGGATTCATTCTGCAAAAGTAGTTAATGGTCATGGCGGATTAATTAGTTCCTCTCATGGTAAACTTCCAAATCCGGCACCTGCGACTCTGGAGGTTTTAAAAGGAATACCGTGTGAAAATATCAATATCAAGGAGGAGCTTACCACCCCGACGGGAGCTTCTATTTTAGCTATGCTTGTAGATGAATTTTCCGCACCGCCTGATATAAATATAAGCTCAATCGGATATGGATGCGTTCGATTATAATGAAGAAAAGCCGCCCGGCAGTATGTTTTACTGCTATTTGTCCGCTTTCAGTTGAAAAAAAAATTATTGAATTTGTTTTGAAAAATACTTCAACTTTTGGAGTTAGAATATCAAATTTAAAGAGGGAAAAGCTTAAAAGGCGTGAGGATACAGTCAATACAAAATATGGTTCTTTACGTGTTAAAATAGGGTATATGGATAATAAGGTTATAAAAGTCAGCCCGGAATATGAGGATGTAAAAAAAATAGCTTCATCATGTAATATTTCTCTCGGTGAAATAGTGAATGAAGTAATAAAAATATCTGATAAGTTTAAAGAATAATTTAGGCTGAAGGCTTTTAGGCTGAAGACTGAAAACTAATTTGAATAATAAGGAATAAATCAGAAGGGAAATAGGATGCTGGAAAAATTACGTGAATTAGAAAATAAATACATAGAACTTGAAGGAAAAATTTTAGAGAATGAAAATGATAAAGAACTGATTGCATTAGCGCAAAATGAAATATCTGAGCTGGAAGCAAAAAAGATACAGATAGAAAAAAAATTAACTCTTCTTCTGCTTCCAAAAGATCCTGATGATGAGAAAAATACAATAGTAGAAATAAGAGCCGGTACAGGCGGAGATGAATCTGCACTTTTTACAGGCGAGTTATTCCGTATGTATAGTCATTATGCGGAAAAATGCGGATGGAAAATTGAAATTTTAAGCTCAAATCCTATAGGGATAGGAGGTTTCAAGGAAATAATATTTGCTATCGACGGCCAGTGTGTGTTCAGAAAAATGAAATATGAAAGCGGTACTCACCGGGTTCAGCGTGTGCCTGTTACAGAAGGATCAGGCAGAATACATACTTCTGCTGTTACTGTTGCAGTATTACCGGAAGCAGAAGATATTGAAGTTGAAATTGACCCTAAGGATTTAAGAATCGATGTGTATAGATCAGGCGGCCCGGGAGGACAGAGTGTTAATACTACTGATTCCGCAGTAAGAGTAACTCACATCCCGACAGGTATGGTAGTACAGTGTCAGGATGAAAAATCCCAGCACAAAAATAAAGCAAAAGCACTTCGTGTCTTAAATGCGCGGTTATTGGAAAAAACTCAGGAAGAAGCGGATAAAGCGCGCTCTATGAATCGTAAACTGCAGGTTGGTTCAGGGGATAGGAGTGAGAAGATCCGCACGTATAACTATCCTCAGAATCGAATAACAGATCATCGTATTGGACTGACTATTTATCGTTTGAGTGAATTTATGGATGGAGATATAGATGAAATGGTGGAAGCTCTGATTGCTTACGATCAGGCTGAAAAACTTAAAGAAAAAGTGGTGCAACTTTAAAGAACCTGAATTTTATGAACCCTAAAACATGGACTGTTCTCGAACTGATAAATGAAACCGCTCAGTATTTTAAAAAATATAATATTGATAATCCGCGTCTTAATATAGAACGAATTCTGGAAGATGTTTTGAAATTGAAAAGGATTGAACTATATCTTAATTTTGACCGTCCAATAGCAAATGCTGAAATTGAAATTATACGCGCTATGGTGAGAAAAAGATCGCAGCATATACCGCTTTATTATATTCTTGGTCATGCGCCTTTCATAAATTGGGATTTCAAAGTGGGACCCTCTGTATTGATCCCAAGACCTGAAACTGAACTTTTAGTTGAACGGGTAAAGGTGCTTTCGGAAAAAATAAATGCATCCTATTTTAATATTCTGGATATCGGAACAGGAAGCGGATGTATTGCAATATGCCTGGCTAAGCTTATTGCCAATATCAGCGTGACAGCCATAGATAAATCAAAGGAGGCTTTGATTTTCGCGGAAGAAAACGCAAGACTATTGGAAGTGGAAAATAAAATAAAATTTTTATGTTTGGATATTACTTCAGATATTAACATAAACCTGCAAGGCGCTCCTTTTAGTATAATAGTTTCCAATCCGCCTTATATAAAACATGATGAATTAAAAACACTCGCAGAAGAAATAAAATATGAACCTCAAAGCGCATTGGACGGCGGAACGGATGGACTGGATTTTTATAGAATAATAATAAAAAAATATACTTCTTATCTCGCCCATGGAGGATATCTTGTTCTTGAAATAGGATGTGATCAGGGACCATTAATACAGGAATTAATTAAAGAAGAAAATAATAGTATTTCTTGTGAAATTTACAAAGATTATCAGGGACTGGATAGGATAGTAATTGCCGGTTATTAACCCGAAGTATATACCGGATTAAAAAAAATGATTGATATTTAATGATTAAGATGATAAAATAATATTTTTCTGTTAAATATTTTAAAGCTACAATAGATCCAAATGTGGGTGTGGTTGCCGTTCCGGACAAAAGGCTCTATACGATAAGCGATCTGATAATTCCGGACAAAATAACACCCGCTGTTGTAGAATTTGTGGATATAGCAGGGCTTGTTAAAGGAGCTTCGTGCGGAGAAGGATTGGGTAATCAGTTTTTATCTCATATCCGTAAAGTAAATGCAATTATACAGATTGTTAGATGCTTTGAAGATAAAGACGTGATTCATACATGCGGCTGTGTGGATGCTTTAAGAGATGTTGAAATTATTAACACTGAGCTCATATTAGCTGATCTTGCTTCGATTGATAAGCGTATACCGAAAATAGATAAAAAAGCCCGCTCGGGAGATAAGGAATCCGAAGAAGAATATAAACTGCTTTCAAAATTAAAGCAGGCATTAAATGAAGGAAAAACAATTCATAGTCTGGGACTTAGTTTAAATGAAAAAGAATTAATAAGGGAATGTTTTTTCCTGACGGATAAACCTGTATTATATGCGGCTAATGTTTCTGAAGAAGATATATCATCCCCAGAAAAAAACAGTGAATACCTAAAATTAAGATCGCTTGCGGAAACTCATGGAGCGGAAATAATTGCTATAAGCGCAAAAATTGAGTCTGAAATTTCCCAGCTTTCAGATTTAGAATGTATAATGTTTTTAGAGACTCTCGGGCTCAAAGAATCAGGACTTAAAAGATTAATTAGAAAAGCATATCATCTATTGAATTTGATTACATTTTTTACCGCAGGTAAACAGGAAGTCAAAGCGTGGACTATTAAAAAAGGTACGCACGCACAGGATGCGGCCGGTGAAATTCACAGTGATATTTCAAAAGGATTTATAAGAGCGGAAGTTGTAAGTTATGATGATTTTATTAATTGTCAATCAATGTTAAATGCGAAAACAAAAGGTTTAATGCGTTTGGAAGGAAAAGAATATATAATTCAAGATGCCGATATAGTTTATTTTAGATTTAATGTGTGATTATTCAGGTTGATAGACTGAAGGTGGAAGGCTTTTAGGTAAAATTGAAGATGGCTAATAGCCTTCAGCCTAAATACCTGATATATAATTTATATGCCCTGCTCTTCCTGATAAAGAGAAGAGCTGTTAGAGCTGATCGAATAAGCTCTTAGTCCGAAGGGAGGTGATTAAGTTTGAATATTTATGAAACTATTTTTATAGCTAATGCTAATGTATGTACCGAAGATGTTGAGACTCTTACCCAGAAAGTTGTTTCCATACTGCAGGAAAACAAAGGTGAAGTGCTGAATATTGAACGCTGGGGTGTGAGACGACTTGCCTATATAGTGAAAAAATTCAATCGCGGTAATTATGTTTTTTTACGAATTAAAGCCGACCCTAAAGCTCTTCAAGAATTGGCACGCTTTTACAGACTCACAGACACTATTATTAAATCCATTGTGCTGAAAGAAAAAATTCATCGTTTGAAGGGTAGAAAGGCTGAAAAAGGTGAGTGTACACCTGTTAAAATTGAAGTAGGCAGTGATATTTTATCTCACCCTGAAGATGAATTAGCTTAATGATTCAATAGGGAGATTGATCCTGATGAATTGATTTTTGGATATGTTTCTTTATTCGCTTATAATCATCTTTATTACAGGAGAAATAGAATGGCTAATTTGAACAAAGTATTATTAATAGGCAACTTAACCAGTGATCCTGAACTTAAATATACTCAGAATGGTATGGCTGTTACAAACTTTACTATTGCGATAAACCATAGTTACGCGGCACAAAATGGTGAGCGCAAGGAAGAAACAGATTTTATCCGTGTAAGGGTACTGGGTAAGCAGGGAGAAAATTGTGCGAAATATCTTAATAAAGGCAGACCGGTGTTTGTAGAAGGACGCCTGCAATTCCGAACATGGGAATCTACGGACGGACAGAAAAAAAGCAGTCTTGACGTAATAGGATATAATATACAATTTTTAGGTAAAGCTTCAGGTTCAGGTGATGGGGATGTTCCTCAAAACAATATAAAAGAAACAGCAAATAAAACGGATATGGATGATAATCTTCCACCGGTAGACGACGTTCCGTTTTAGAAAGGAGTTATATGATGAAAGCAAAAGTAAAGAAACCTTATGTTACCACAAAAATATGCAAATTTTGTGTTAATAAATGGCCGATCGATTATAAAGATACAAACAGACTTCGCGGTTTCATTAATGAAAGAGGTAAAATTATTTCCCGCAGAGTTTCAGGTAATTGCGCATGGCATCAGAGAGAATTAACAAGGGAAATAAAAAAATCAAGAAATATCGCTCTTTTACCATTCAGCAGTGAGTGAAAAAATTAAAGGATTTGAATTTATGGCGACATCTACAAAATCAATAGTTGAAGGTGCATTTTTAATTTCCATAACAGTAATAATGTATCTTCTTGGAATTTATAATGCAGCGTTTGGTTTTATTTCTACATTATTTTGTCCTGTCCCTATTATTTTATTAGTACTACGGCATGAACAAAAAATAGTTCTAAGCGGTTTTTTCGTCTCAGTTCTAATATTGTCCGGGATGGCAGGTATACTTGAAGCCGTATATTTTTTTATACAACTGCTTCTCCCGGGCTTTGTAATGGGCTATTATATAAAAAAAGACAGCTCTATAGAAAAAGTAATAGGGATAACCGCTATAGTTTTTGTTGCCGGTACAATAATTTTAATGTCGGCCTTATCACAGATATTACAAAAAGATTTTCTAAATGAAATGTTTACAAATATGGAAAATTTAAAAGAAACCTATATTAAATTATATCAGGATAAAGGTGTAGATGCGGCAACTATCGCTCAGCTAAAGAATATATTAATATTTTATATAAAGATGATTAAGCAGATATATCCCAGTATTTTTATCTTCTGCGTAATATTTTTATTAATATTTAATTATGAGGTTGCAAGAAAAATTATAATTAAACTGGGGCATACTATAAAACCGCTCGATATGCTTAATTTAAGAGTACCGGAATATTTAATCTGGGGATTTATTATAAGTTTTGTTTTTGCATTTGTGGATCTTGAGAAGATAATTATGCATAAAGGGACACAGGAAGTAATCAGGCTTATTGCATTAAATATTCTTGTGTTTTTCGTGATAATGTATTTTTTCCAGGGTTTATATATTGCGGTACTCTATATGAAAAAATGGAAATTTCCAAAATTTTTTATAATTGTTAATTTTATAATGTTTTTTATATATCTACAGTTTGTTCCCCTATTATTGGGAGTTTTTGATTTTTGGTTTGATTTCAGAACTAGAATAATGAAATCAGGTGATTATATAGAAAGGAGTAATTCAACATGAAAGTAATATTATTAAAGGATGTTACCAATGTAGGGAAGAAAAATGATACCTTAGAAATAAAAGACGGTTATGCCAGAAATTATCTTATTCCAAAAGGACTGGCATGGGATGCTACTCCTAAAAATTTAAAGCTTCTGCAGGAACAGCGTAAACATTTAATTAAGCTGGAAAAAAGTAAAAAACAGGAGGCAGAAGCTCTGTCTGCCAAAATCAGCGCTCTTAATTGCATGATATATTGTCAGGCAGGGGAACAGGATAAGCTTTTTGGTTCTGTAACAAATATGGATATTCATAAATTTCTTTTATCTCATGATATAAATATTGACAAAAGAGATATCCTTCTTGATGAACCTATTAAGAGTCTCGGAGTTTTTTTTGTTGATATAAATATTCATAATGAAGTTAAGACTACTTTAAAAGTAAAAATAAAAAAAGAAAATACAGAGAAAAGCACCGGTAATTAAATGGATAAA
>JACQWU010000175.1 GCA_016209155.1 Candidatus Desantisiibacteriota bacterium
GGCGGTAAATGATCTGCTGAGTGTGGATATCCCGTATCCTGCGACCATGAGCCATTTACGGTTACCTATTTTATCAGAGAGCCAGCCGGAAAATACTTTGAGAATACTTGCGGTTGACTCGGCAATACCTTCAATCAGCCCGATTACCGATTTATTTACACCGAGAGAGTTAGAGAGAAATAAAGGAACAAGCGGATATATCATTTCGGAGCTTACATCCATAAAAAAACTTACTAAACCGGTTATAAATACATTTTTCCCGAATCCAAAAAACTTTCTTTCATTTTTCAATTAACTATTTCCTTCTTAATCCTTATGAATAACATTAAACTTTTACAGTTTATGATTATGTTTCTTTTTCCTGACTGTAGTTTATTGCTCTTATAGGGAAAGGGATAATAATACCATCTTTTAGATAATGCTCATGAAGCCTTTTAATGAATTCATGTTTGATTAAATACTGGTCCACAAATTCTTTTGCTCTTAAAACTACGGTAAAGTGGATACTTGAATCCCCAAAATCACTATAACGTACAAATGGTTCAAAACCGGGAACACCTCCGGGAACATTCTTCATTACTTCCTTAGCTGTTTCACAAGTAATTCTTTCAACTTTTTTCAGATCGCTTTTATAATGAACTCCCAACGTTACTGATATAGCCATCTCTTTATCAGGCAAATAATAATTTGTAATAATAGACTTGGTTATTTTTTCATTGGGTACTAAGATAACATTATTGGGCAGCATTTTGATCTTAGTTATTCTCCAGTTAATATCTGTAATATGTCCTTCTTCACCTGATTCAAGTTTTATATAATCACCGATTTTTATTTGCCTTGCCATTATAATATAAAATCCAGCAAAAAAATTTGCAAGCGTGTCCTGCAAAGCCAAAGCTACCGCTAAACTTCCGACTCCCAGTGTAGCCAATATCGGCGCGATAGAAATACCCAGATTGTGTAAAATTACTAACACTCCGGTAATAATAATTATTATCCGGCTGATATTTTGTGTAAATGAGGTTATAGGAACGGCAGTCTTAACTTTCCCTGAATAATATTTTATAAATTTGGAAACAATATTTGATAAAACTATTGTTATTAAAATAACAGTTAAAACAATTAATATCTTGTTAAACACATTAAACATATCATCTGATATTTTAATAGTTTTTAAGGAAAAAAACAGACCTAAAATGAGACATAAAATAATAAACGGACCTTTTGTGGACTCAATTATGATATCATCAATTTTAGTCTCAGTATTTTTAGCCCAATTCGAAAGCCGCTTAAATAATAATTTCCTTATTATTACTCCCAGGATGAGAGTTAATAAAAACACTAAAATTGGATTTAATATTTCAAAATGCATTTTGCCCCTCAACTATTTATTATTATAATATTGATTATATTATATCATATATGTAAATGCCATTAATAAGGGCTGGTCAAAAAGCATTGCGGGGATTGTTAATGTAATAGAAATGATGATTGAAATAAGTAAATAAAATCCTAAATGTACCGATGTATATATATTATATATGCATATTCTATAAATTAAATTTAAAATTGTTTAATTTTTTAAGGTTTTTTGCCAATTAATATGTTTAGGAGAAAAATGTGGAAAGAGAGAAGGAATCACATTTAAAATCTATTATAGAGGTTATGGGTGATTTAAAATGTGAAAAAAAATTTATATGTGCAGAATCAGGATTTGAGAATCTTTGCAAATCAAAAAAAGTTTTTAAAAAAAATCTTTTAGTATGCCTGGAATGCAATAATAAAAAGAAAATAAAAATATGCAATTTCATAAAATTAACAATTAAAGGTTACATATGTACATGCCCTCTTAGAATTTACATAAAAGAAAATTTAGGAAAATAATTTTGTGAAGGGTATTAATGGCACTTCCAGATAAATCCATCAATTATAATTACTTGGATCGGGAGATTCTTTAAGGGTTTTAGGAGCTTCCTTTACAAGCAGAGGTAATATTGATTCCTGCCGTCCATCGATTGCCAGATTTATAATATAATCTCCGAATTTATCAAGTTTTAATCCATGAATATTTAATATTAAATTAGTTGCAAGTGAATCTGGACCGGTTTTATTGAAATTAATTTTAACCCCGGCAATTAAAGGCTGTAAAACTGATTTTTTATTTGTATCCGTAATATTTATAGTAACCTGATGATCCCCCTCTTCAATTCTAAAAAAACGCAGCCTCACGGCGACAGAACATTGAGGATAAATTATTGGTACAGTATTTGAAAAGATGGTATCAAACGTTCCCAGAATATTTAATTTACCGTTATAATTTGTCTCAGCGTCGCAAAGGGTAAAAATTTCCACCTTCATTTATCCCCCTCCTGTAAGTTATTTTAAAATTTGAATGTAAATCCCAGGCTTATTGAATCTATTTTTACGGTTGGATTATCAAATACAATTTCTGATCTGTAAATAATATAAGGATGCATATTTTCCATTGAATCGGGTTCCCACCCGATATTTGAAACAATTCCAAACGGATTCTTTGAATCATCTTTATTACTAAGATATCCTAATGTCCCGAAAGCAACATAAACCCAGTCCCAGAGTCTTTGCTCCATTACCATTCCAACTGATGTATATCTTAAATTTTTTGCTGTGTCAGCATCAATATAAGTAAATTCCATCCCGATTTTCTGGCACGTATTCGCACTTAAAAGAACTCTTGCTCCGGCATGATAGCATATTCCGTCATCCCCATTTTCAGTTCTATTTCTAACACCTATTCCGAAATGAGGACGCACAAAAACCGCATCATTTACTGCATATACCGAAGTGATAAACAATAAAAAAAACATTAAAAAAACAAACATTTTAGCGCAAAAAAATTTAAGTAATCTCATTCCATATACTACCTAAGCTGGCACGTCTCTGGTTGCAATCAGGTTTGCCCCGGATTGCAAAATATTCGTAACTATTATATCACCTGCGTAAACAGGTTTTGTTACTCTTACTTTCTTTATAAGGGACATCACTTCAAAAATTTTATCTTTCGATACAGGTTTATCTGTTCTAACAGGTATCATCTTTAAAGGAAGTCCCAAAGCCAAAACACTTGATGTTACAATCCTTAAAGGATTATTTATTTCTGAACCGGCATATGTTTTTCCTTTAATACAAATATTCCCATCTATTTTAACAATTTGCAAGTTTTCCAGAGTAATTTTTATTAGACATCCCTTAGGACATTCTATACATGTCATTTTTTTTATCATATTTCACCTTAATCTTCCAAGATATTCCGCAGCCTGCTGACCGGCGATAAAACTGTCTTCTGTTACAGAATCAACAATATCATATATTTTAAAAGAATTTCCGCATACAAATATGCCGAGGATTGATGTTTTGTTTAATTCATTTGTAACAGGAGTGTTTGTTTTTTTATCTATTTCAACACCTGCCATTTCAATAAGTTCATTTTCAGGTATTAATCCCGCGGATAAAACAGCAGTATCACAAGCTATTTCAAATGTCGTATCCGGAATTATATTTAAATTATTATCTACTTTACAAACTGAAATTTTTTCAACTCTATCTCTGCCAAAGATTCTTAAAATTTTATGGTTAAAGAAAATCGGAATATTAAAATCCTCAATACATTGAGCAATATTGCGGGCAAGACCGCGTGACTTTTGCCGGATCTCTATAACTGCTTTAACTTTTGCGCCTTCAAGCGTAAATCGCCTTGCCATAATAAGACCAATGTCACCCGATCCTATTATTACAACTTCTCTGCCCGGAATAAGTCCTTCTATATTTATAAGCTTCTGCGCAAGACCGGCGGAGAATATTCCCGCGGGTCTTGTTCCGGCAATATGCATCATCTCGCGTGTTTTTTCCCTGCATCCTGTTGCCATTATAAGTGCCTCCGGTTTTATTTCCACAAGTAATCCGGGTTTTAAAACAGTAAGTGTTTTGTTTTTATTAAGACTTGCGACAAACGTATTTAAACTTACTTCAATTTGAGAAATATCTTTTATTTTTTTAATAAATCTTCCGGCATATTCCGGACCGGTCAATGTTTCTTTAAAATATTTCAAGCCAAATCCGGTATGTATGCATTGATTTAATATTCCTCCAAGATATGGCTCTCTATCAATAAGCAGAATATCTGAAACTCCATGTTCATAGGCGCTTATAGCTGCTGCCATCCCGGCAGGACCTCCTCCGACAATAACCAGTTTTTTCTCAATCATCAGCTTTATCCTCTTTTATAATTTCAGATCCAGCACCTCTTTTGGTAATTGAGATTAAAGGTTTACCTGTTTTTAGGGAAAGCATCTTCATTATCCGTGCTGTACAAAATCCGCCATGACATCTGCCCGCCTGCGCGCGGGTTCTGAATTTAATTCCATCAAGTGTTTTTGCCCCGCGTTTTACCGCATCTTCAATTTCTTTTGCTGAAACCATTTCACATCTGCATACAATATCACCGTATCCAGCATCTTCCTTAATAAGCTGTTTTGTTTTAGAAAACGGGATATCAAACAGATGAACTGTTTTTTTCCGGTATTTTTTATAAGTAATCTTTTTATTTAAAGTAAGTCCGCTTTTATCACGTAATTTTCTAACCATAACTGCTATTGCAGGAGCAGCAGTTAATCCCGGAGACTCAATCCCTGCTGCATTTATAAAACCTGGTACTTTTTCTTCATGTCTTATAATAAAATCATCACCGCAGGAAGGCCGGAGTCCGGCAAAATATGCGATTATATCGCTTTTATCTATGGATGGCACAAGTTTTTGTAAAGCCCGGCATCTGAAGTTGATAAATCATTTTTATCTTCCACATCTTCCGCAGTTGGTCCAATCATTGTATTGCCGTCAGAAGTTTTTATAACTATTATCCCTTTGGATTTTTTTGCCGGCAACGGAAATATAAGATGATTGGTTAAATTTGATTTTTTCTTATCAAGAAGAAACTCTTCACCCTTGCGCGGGTGGATTTTAAAATCGAAAATTCCTGCCATTCCTGATATATCATCCGCAAAAAGCCCTGCCGCGTTAATTATATATTTTGTAGTGTATTCACCGCCGGAAGTATAAATTTTAAAACTGAATGGTGAAAAAAAGTTAATACTTTTAACTAAAGTTTCTGTATATATTTCCACTCCATTTTGCATAGCGTTTTCACTCATATCATAGACTAACCGGTATGGACTTATGATACCTGCAGTTGGAGCATAAAGTGCAGCAACTATTTCAGCATTGAGGTTTGGTTCATTTTCCCTAAGCCATGCACTACTCACGATTTTAAGAGCCGGAACACCGAAAGCTTCAGCATCCTTTTTAATATTAAGAAGCGTTTTTATATCATTATCAAGTTCTTTAGCAATTTTGCGCGTTAATAAATTCCCCTGAACACATAGTTTTCCTTTTAGAGAATAAGGAGGATTCTGTGTCCCCGGATGAATTATTCCGCTATTTGATTTTGAAACCCCGAAACAAAGTTCTTCCTCTTTTTCAAGCAGGGCGATATTCAAATTATAATGAGACAATTCGCGTGCCACGGAAACACCTATTACTCCGCCGCCTATTATAATAACATCATATCTATTTATAATTTTCTTCTCCCCCATTAAAAAATATTATAATTTATTGATAATATTATATTTTATATACCATATACATTAATGTCTCATTGTAATCAATTTTTTAGTATCTGTGTTTTTCATATCAGTCTATCCGGAAAATCTGAAAACATACCGTCTACATTAAGAGATTTCATACGTTCTATCTCAATTTGTTCATTAATTGTATAAACAAAAACTTTCATTTCTCTTTTATGCGCATCCTCTATAATTTTTTTATTAATAAATTCTTTTGAAAGATGAACAGAATAAGCATTTAATGCTCCGGCGAATTTAGCATACCCAAGAGGGATACCTGCTATTATTGCTCCGATTTTAACATCAGAACCCAGCTTGATAAAATCTTTTAATTCATAATGATTAAATGAAGAAATAAGAAAATCATCATATGCCCAGCCTTTTCCATGCACATATTCTTCAATAATATTAAAAACAGGTTTATAAGAACCTTCTCCTTTAAGCTCAATATTTATCTTTACTTTTCTATCAATAAGATCCATAACTTCTTCAAGCTTTGGGATCTTCTGCCCGCCTCCTGCATCAAGAGATTGAAGCTCATTATATGTTTTATCAAAAACATACCCTTTACCGTTTGTTGTTCTATCAAGAGTATTGTCATGGATTACAACAACTTCACCTGTTTTACAAATAAAAACATCCAGCTCTACAAAATCAACATTTAATTCTATGGCTTTTTTAAAAGAGGAAAGAGTATTTTCCGGTTCATATCCCCTTGCACCGCGATGTCCGATTTTAATTATCATAAATATTCATCCTCCATTTACGATTACCCAAAATATTCCAATGAGAATTATTGTATTTATTCTCATATAGCTCTGATTCTATTTTTCGTTCTTTATAAGTCAGCTCCCCCAAAGAAAAACCTCCATCACAATATTTTTTAAATCCCTGGATTAAACATTCCCGCACTGTAAAAGGATCAATAGTATGACCTAAAACTTTTTCTATGCCTGTTATATTCTGATTTAGAGCATTAATCATATCTTCATTACTTTTTTCGAAAAACTTAAAAAAACGTATCATATTTTCCGGATGAAAATTGAGGAGTATTGATCCCTGTTGTAATATAACTCCCTTTTTTTTTGTCTGCGCTGAACCGATTATCTTTCTGCCTGAGACTGCTATTTCATACCATGATACAGAATTGAAACATAAAGGATTCTTAGGTTTTCCTTTAAAGGTTGGTTTTTGCGTTATTTCGCCTGTTATCCCCAGAAGTTTAAGCCCATACAAAAAACATCTGCTTACAGAAAAAAAAGCATCTTTTATTGTACCGGAAAAAAAAGGATTCTCCTCTGAAACAATTATACTATAAGTTATTTCTCTTTCATGAAAAACAGCACGTCCGCCTGTTATACGTCTTACAACAGGGATATTACATTTTATACAATTTTCAAGCTCTATCTCCCTATCCGCTGTCTGAAAATATCCTAAAGATATTGATGGTTTTTCCCAGCCGTAAAAACGGATAGTATCAGGGACATTATTATCTATCCTTGATCTTAATATGGCTTCATCTCGAGCCATGTTTAAATATGCATCGGATACTTCATCAAATATAATCCGCCAATTCATATATTCTCTTTACCCAAATCTTCATCAGATGTAATTCTGTTTTTTTGAGAATCTTTAACTCCTCTTTCAACCATACGTTTAAATAGTAATTCTTTTATAAGTTCATCATACGAAACATCATCAGGCAGGTCATCTATGATTTTTTTTGCGCTATCTTTTATTGATAACATATTTAGCTCCTTCCCTTTTTATTTTTATTTGTCTCTAATATCTCAATAGAACGCAATTTCATATTATGGAAATCTCCTGATAATTTCATTAAAAGAGCTATAAAAAAATGAAGAATCCTGCGGCAGAGACCGCA
>JACQWU010000176.1:0-9148 GCA_016209155.1 Candidatus Desantisiibacteriota bacterium
AAAGAAAAAGGGGAGAAAACTGTAATTTTAATTGAACATGGTTAGGATATTTAAACTTATTACCTGAATCTTGCATGGCAAGATTCAGGTATTAAGTCTTTTACTCTTAATTATATGAGGATACAAAATATGAGAATTATTGAAAAAGCAGCAAAAAGATTTGTTCTTGAAACAGGAAGTTTTATCAGATATGTAATTCAGCAAGTAACACAGGATGAAGATTTATTAAGCAGAATAGCTAACAGATACAGATCTGATAAGGGCACAAGAAAAATCTTACAATCTGAAGGAGATCGCCAATTTTATACTCCTATTTATCATAGTTATTTTTCAAAAATAAGAAATGATCATTTACTGGAAATAGGTATTGGATCAGGTGCTTCAATAAAAATATGGGGAGATTATTTTACTGATGCAGCTTTAAATTTTATCGATATTAATGATCATACCCGCCTAAACACAAAACGTATCCGCTGTTTTAAAGGAGATCAATCCAGTAGGGATGATTTGAACAGGATTGCACAGACCATAGGTCAAAAGTTCGACATCATTATTGATGATGGAGGTCATTATATGGTTCAGCAGCAAACCAGTCTGGGTGTATTATTTAAGTATTTAAAAGATGGGGGCTTGTATTTCATAGAAGATCTTGTTACTTCTCATTGGCCATATAATGAATATAAATCCGTATATAATAATATTCCTATTGATACCAATAAAGACAAATCTAATTCAACTCTTAATATGCTTCTGAATTTCATTGAAACAAAAAAGATGAGAAGCCTTTATCTCAGAGAAGAAGAGATGTATTATCTGAATGGTGCAATTAAGTCATGTGAAATTCATGATACCATTATCAATAAATATGGACCAAACCATTTGGGTGTAATAATTAAAAATCAATGAGTTATTTATTCCCGGTTTTATTATACATTTTAAATCCTAAAAGTCCCGCCATGGATAAGCTTAATAATAGTATTGTTGAAGGTTCCGGAACGGGATTTGAATTGTTAAATGTTTCAAATTCTGTAATATTGAGCGGAATTGTATCATTAACTCTTATATCTATATCATTCTCATAATGCTTATGGTATCTCCTTTTTAATTAAACACATACATAGTAATATACTAAAGCATTTAAGTAATGTCAAATTTGACTTTAAAAAAGGGTGTATCCCACTTCAGACGGTTACATAAATATTAATAATTTTAAATTAAGCGAAGCTAAAGCTTCGCACTACATTTTATTGTATTTGTAGTGCGAGGCTTTAGCCTCGCTATAGGATGCGAGACGAGAAAAAAAATAGTTTTATTCATTTTAATTTTTGTAATAATCATAATAAACTTAAATGAGCAATATTTCCCTTCAGCCTTCAGTCTAAACCCCTAATTAAGTTATTGTGATTCTTTAATTTTATCATTCAGCCATTCTTCAAATATTTTTTGTTCAGGATTTAAAGATAATGATTTCTTCCCGGATTCTATGCACCTGATATAATCTTTTATGCAATAGTAGCTATGGGACAGAATCCTGTAAAAGTCAGCGTCATTACCGAATTCTTCAATTGCAGACAGTGTCTGTTCAATAGTTTCTTTGCAATAATGATTTTCAAATAAATAGTAAATTCTTCTTTTCCTGATCCATTTTTTTAAAATTTTGTAATCAGGACTGATTGCCATAGCTTTTTCCGCATAATCAGCCGCTTTTTTATAATTTTCCTGACTGTCATAGCAGTAGGCAATTATCCGGTAGGCATAAGCTTCATTTTCTTTATTTTTAATCATTTCATTGGCAAGTGCCATGGCTTCAACATATTTTTTTGTTTGAAACAAATAATATAATTGTTTTTTATGTATCCATTTTTTGAAAAAATCGCTATCAGGATTAATTTCAAGATATTTTTTTGCGTAATCAATGCATTCCTGATACATATTTAATTCACTGTAGCAGAATGCCAGATATTGATATGAATATGCATCATCTCCGTAATATTTTATCGTATCCTGAAAGACTTCTGCGGCTTCTTTATATTTTTTTAGTTCATATAGAAGGTAACCGCTTTCATGATATCTGCCTACTCCCTTATAATCAAGGTTTATAATTGCTTTTGCATATTTAATAACATTTTTTTCATCACCGGTTTTATTGTAGCTGTAAGCTAAAAGTTTATAAGTGTTGGAGTCGCTTTTGCTTATTTTAAGCATCCTTTTAAGATGTTCTATAGCTTCCCAGTATTTTTCTATACCATATAAGGAATATGCAAAATTTCTATAAGCGCGATAATTGGCGGCAGCAAGCAGATCGTCATCCATGGAGGGATAGAATTTATTTTTAATTAATTCAAATTCTTTTAAAGCAATATCATATTTTTGCGCAAGCATCGCAAATTCAGCATAAAAGACATGTATTTCAAGGTTTTCAGGATTATTTTTTATAAATGTCATATATTTATTATTCACTTTTTTCCATACCTCCGGTTTTTGCAGGTATTGGTTTTTTAAATTCATAGCATCAACCATTTCTCTCTGCGCCATAGTTATAATAGTAAGTCCAAGATCATTATCATCAGGGGATTTATTTAAAGTTTCCAGTGCAAATTCAATCATCTTATCATGCGAACCATACCATTTTCGCGCAAAATAGTTTAATTTATTAATATGAGAGGCAAGATTATATGGATCTGCTTTGATAGCATGCTGAAACTGTGTCTCCATATAATTTGTATCGAGATTTAATCCTTTTGCGACAGTAATTAAATAGGTTGCGGCATGAGGATCGGCCGGATCTAATATACCGGCTTTTTCAAGATCGGTTTTAGCTGCGTTTAATCTGATGGTGAAAAAGGTAATTGCATCTTCCGGATTATTATTATTTCCATAGTCTTTATCGACTTCTTCCCACGCATAAATTATATAAAAGTAACCTCTGGCTGTGTGTGCAATAGGTGAGGCGGGACGGGATTCACACCATTCATTCAGATTTTGCAGAATGTTATTATTTGAAGCTATATTGGAGTATATGCTGTCAATAAATTCCGAATTTCTTTTGTCTTTAAGCAATTCGTTAATAAGAGATTCAAACTCAATATATTGTTTATTTAATAAATATTCTGCTATTCTCTCTTTATCTTTTGCTGTAGGAATAAGATGTTTTTTTGTGTTAAACCGGATTCCTGTACATCCTGAAAAGAATAAACCTGTAAGTAAACAGCAAAAAACAAAAATTTTGGGAATTCTATTTTTCATTATTTTTTTCCTTTTGTAATACTATTGAAACAATTTCAGAAGCAGAATCTGGTTTTGCAATAGTTTTTATGGATTGTTTCATTTTTTCAAGCTGATTTTTATCATTCAATAGTTTATCAATTTTATATGCAAGAGTTGGGAGATTATTACATCGTATTGCGACTCCTTCTTCAAGAAAATGATCGCTATTGCGCTGTTCCTGCCCCGGTATCGGATTTACTATTACCATTATAAGATCTCTGGCAAGAGCTTCTGAGCTTGTTAATCCTCCGGATTTTCCTATTAAAATATTTGATGCCGCCATTAGTTCATCCATTTCATTTGTAAAACCTATTATTTTCACAGGATGTTTGAAATTATTAATATTTTCTAAACGCTGTTTTAATATATTATTTTTACCGCAGACTATAATCATCTGAATTGGATATGTTACTTTATTTACTGATTCCGCTAATGATTCAATAGGCCCCACCCCAAATCCGCCCGCGGAAATAAGAAGTGTATTTCTATCGGGAAGAAGCCCAAGCTTTTTTCTGATTTCATCTTTTGATTTTTTAACAGCGAAGACGGGATCGATCGGTATTCCTGTAACATGTATTGTATTTCGCGGTATTCCCAATTCTGACAGATATTCACGGGTTTCTTCACAGGCCACGAAATACCAGTCCACATTTTTGTACAGCCACATTGCATGAGCGTCAAAATCTGTAACCACAACACCAATTTTAATATCCAGAGATCTTTTTTTACGAAGATAAATGAGAATTTCAGCAGGTAAAAAATGAGTGCAGATTACTATTTCCGGTTTTTTATAATCCAAAAGTTTTATTAATTTTCCGGTGTTTAATCTGTCAAGAGCCAACCGTCTTTTTTGCATTTTCCACGGCCGGTCTAAAGAATTATACATCCATCCCACAAGATCGGGTCTTTTATTTACAAAATCAATATATAAGTCAGAATAAACCTGCCGGAAAAAAATATTTGTATAGCGCAGGACTTCAATGTGCTCGGCAGAAATACCTTTTAAAGCAAAGGCTTTAACAAGTGCAAGAGCGGCGCGTATATGCCCTGCCCCTGACGCGGCGGATAAAACCATTATTGAACCGGAGCTTACCAAATCATTTGATTTCATTAATACCTCATTTTCAGTTTGTCAGGCAGTATTTCAAATTGAAAATAATTATTTTTTTTCTCCAGAGTGCCATGAATTTGAAGATATAAATCTATATTTGTTTTTATACTTATTTTTTCAGCTCTTTTATATTCGCCGATTTTATTTTTATATAAAAAGGAGGCGGCTATCCCATAACAGATCTTTAAAATTCCGGAATTTAAATATAGAATATGTATATTCCCGTCACTGATTTTTGCATCAGGGACTATATTAAGACCAAATCCATAATATGGAATTTTAGTAACAATTATTGATAAAAAATCAGGAACATTGATTATTTCACCGTCTATATTTATTTCTACATTAGATCGCACATAATCTTTTGTTATTGATTTTGCGGTAGCTTTTATGTACGGCAATAAACCTTTCAGTCTGTTGCTTTTATCCTCCCTTATATATTGTTCGCGCAGTTTCAATATATGCCCGTCTAAGCCTACACTGGCAAATAGAGCTTTTTTTTCAGCATCACATAATATAAGATCGGCATAGCGGGTTTTGCCGTTTTTAATTTGATTAAGATTTTTAATAACAGAACCGGAAAGATGTAAAGTATATTTTAGCGCATTTCCGGTCCCAAAAGGTAAATATGCGATAGTTGTTTCAGGTCTTATTGTATTTATTATATCACATATTGTCCCGTCACCGCCGCATCCAATTATAATATCGACATTATTTTCAATATCTTTTACGCAATCACAAAATTCTTTAGCAGATTTAGTATCGAGTCCGGCAATAATACATTCATCTCCAAGAAATTTTGCGGCTTGCTTTAATATATTATTTTTTTTATCAATACTTAATGTCCCTGAGCATGGATTTGCAATAATCCCATATTTCATCTGAAAATCTCCATACCTTATTGATAATCTCTATCTTATAGATAATGAAAGCATCTTCTCTGCATCTATATAGTTTAGGGGCTTTTGGATTATGAAACCGCGTGTATATTCATATTGCATTTCATGAAAAATTTTAAATTGTTCTTTAGTTTCAATTCCTTCTGCCATAAGATCAATATTAATAGTATGAGCAAGCTTTACCAGTGTTTTTACTATTTCTTCATTATATTTGTCAGATCCTATTGTGTCAATAAAAGAATGGCCTATTTTAAGCCCATTAATAGGAAAATTACGCAAATAATATAATGCAGAGTGTCTGGAGCCAAAATCGCTGATATCAACTTTAATATCAATGTTTCTAAGCTTTTGAAGCGTATTAATAGTATAATCGGGATTATTTATTAGCATTTTTTCTGAAATTCCAATCCTTAAACTACTGCCTTTTATTCCATTAATAATTTTTGAAATAAATTCTATGATTTCTGTATATAAAAACGTTTTATCTGAAATATTAACATTGATAATTAGCTCTTTATATTTAGTGAATTTTTTTCTCCATTGGGATACGTTTTTACAAGCTTCCTTTAGTTTCCATTGATCCATCTGGACAATGAATTCAGTATCTTTTACAATATGAATGAAATCTGATATGGAAAGTAATCCTCGTACAGGATGATGCCAGTATAATATAGCTTCAAATCCGTTAATTTCATTAGTTATAATAGAAATCAAAGGTTGATAATAAAGCTCAAACTCATTATATTCAAAAGCTTTGCGCAGTTCTGATTCCACTGAAAGCTTGTTTAATGCATTATGATGCATATCCGGTTTGAAAATTACATAACATGCCTTGCCCTGTTCTTTTGCTTTATATAAAGCAATATCCGCATCCTGCAAATATTTTTCAGGATTTGAATAATTAACTACATCACTTGAGGTTATACCAATGCTTAAAGTAATAAAAATTTCTTTTCCATTCAAATCAAATGGATGTTTGCTTAATTCGTGAATTCTTTCCGCAACCTGTTTTATGCATTTTGGTTCACTTATGTCCTCAATCAGTATTGCAAATTCATCCCCGCCAAAACGCGCGACTGTGTCGACATTTCGCATAACTTTTTTTAATCTTTCTGATACCATTATTAAAAGCTGATCCCCGACTAAATGCCCGAGACTGTCATTTATTATTTTAAAGCGGTCTATATCCATAAAAAAGACGGCAAAAAGATAATTATTATATCTTTTTTTACGTGCAATAGCTGTGTTTAAGCGGTCAAGAAATAAGACTCTATTCGGAAGATTGGTAATAGAGTCATAATAAGCCTGATGTTTGAGCTGTTTTTCGGCTTCTTTGCGTATTACAATCTCTTTTTCCAAAAGTTTATTGGTGTTTGAAAGCTCTTCGGTTCTTTCTTTAACCAGAAGTTCTAATTTATCATAAAGCAAAGCATTTTTTAAAGAAACAGCAATCTGACTTGAGAAAGTCTTTAAGAGATTTATGTCTTCGCTGGAGAAAGAGTCTCCGGAAAGTTTTTCCCCAAGCATAAGCAGAAAAGAAAGATCATCTTCTATTATAATAGGGATTGCCACTTCTCCTTCAATCAGTCTTAATTCATCAATAATTTTATTTATTTTTTCTTCATCTGTCTCTTTATATAAAAGTTCATCTTTAATAATAATATTTTTTTGGTTTTTTAGTGTCTTAATAAGCTCCCAGTCAGTTTTAAGCTTATATATATTCATTTCATTATTTCTATCAATGTTTTTGTAATTATAGCAGGATATTATTTCAGTTTGATTATTGTTTATTGATAGAAGATATAGAGTTTTTAACTTCATTGTGTCATAAACAGTATCAATAATAAATTTGTAAATATATTTAAGATCTATAGTTGAGGCAAGGATATGACTTGAGTTCTGAAGAATTGAGTAATAATCATATTTTGATTTATAAAAAATTTTTTCAACAAATACCTGAACAAGATTTTTTAGAGGATCGAAAATAAATGCCATTATGAGTGAGGAAAGAACAGTAACTGTAAAAGAGTTTATTCCAATATATTCCGATACATATTTAGTTGAACCGATAACAATAATAATAAATATTCCTGTCAGAAGTCCTGCAGAAATTGTGTATGCGACTGCTCTTGTGATAGCCATACTAATATCCATCAACCGGTAGCGCAGAATAGCATAAGACAGTATGAAAGAATATATGGTGATTCCGAAATTACTGTATGGATAGAATAAATCCAATTCAAATACCGGTAAAAAAGTTGCCGTTCCGCCAATAAAACCAATCATAAAACCAAATATTATATATTTTGCCTGAGTATGTTTAAAACCGTGTGTGTTTTTAAGAAATACCACAAGTTCATAAAAACTTAAAATAACAAAAATAATATATATAAAAAGACCAATAAAATAGAGTAAATTTAATTTTAAAAATATAATATTAAAAGCCATTCTTGTTTTATTAAAAAGGATGTTAGTCCCAAAGCTCAGTAAGATAAAAATACATGCCTCTATATATCCGGAAATGATAATTTTTTTTCGATTAACCGAAGTTAGATCGCATACTAATGTGTAAAATATCGGTCCAATAAAAAAACCGCCAAGATGAGCAATTTTCCATGCCAATATTGCCTGTTGTTCATTTTTTGCAATACCTATAAGAAATAGACCGAATCCCCAGATGGCAACTACAATATTAAATGCAAGAAGTTTATTGTGAAGTTTTGATTTCCCGAAAATTATTGTTATTAATGACAATAAAATACAGGAAATACATACAGATAATCCTGCTATAGCAAATAAGTTCATTGTTTGCCCTCAACCTTAATATTATTGTTTTGTCCGTTGCTTTTTATTATCAATTTCTTGACTGCTGAAATTATATTTGGATGAAATGAAATATTTTTTGCTGTGTGCTCTTCAAAATTCTCTATCCAGTGCGGACTTGTATTTAAAGATTCCTTATCTGGAAGCGCCATTAATACCCTCCCTTTTTATGATTCGTTTCTCGATTTAAGATATTTTACAATTTTTAAATTAATTTGTCGATAGATTTCACCTTACCCTGTTTTTTCCTTGACTTATTTATGTTTATTGTGGTTAAATTATTATACATACATAAATAATTTGGCTGGTCAAGACATAAAAGGAGACGGTTAACATATGCGAAAGAAAGCAGCCCCTACAGAATTTTTTCCGGTTATCATGAAAGATAAGAATTTTGAAAAAGAGCTGAGACAGATAAACAAATATCTGCAGATATTTGTTTATCTGTCTCAGCTCTTTTTCAAAATTCTTATCTTTCAGAAGAGCTTAATGGATTAAATATAGATAATTTTCATCCTGAAAAAAATATCCCTTATGTTATGGGGCAGTTTGAGAAACAGGCAAGGGGGGAGATTAATTTAGTTTTGGATATTCCCTGCATTAGAAAAGATGGTTCTGTTTTTTATGCTGACATTAATTCTTTTGACATAACCATAGACGGTATAAAATATTTAGCGGGTATATTCAGAGATATCACCGGGCGCAAAAAAACAGAAGAAATACTCTTGAGCTATCAGAATAAACTGGAAGAAATGCTAAAGAAGAAGACCTTAGAGTTGGTAAAAGCACAAAAAGATATACAGGATGCAACACGTCTCTCTGATATCGGAACACTTGCGGCAACTATTGCTCATGAATTAAGAAATCCTCTGGGTGTTATCAAAGTAGCGGTATATAATATAAAAAGAAAAACACCGGGAGATATGATTGACGACCACATAGATAATATAAATAAGAAGATCGGTGAGTGCGACCGGATTATAAAAAACCTCTTGAGTTATTCACACATTAAAATATCGAATTATGAAAATATACGTATAATGGATGT
>JACQWU010000176.1:9170-10512 GCA_016209155.1 Candidatus Desantisiibacteriota bacterium
AATATCCGTATCATGGATGTCCTGAAAATGTGTATGGATAATTTAAAGACAATTTATCAAAAATGGGATGTGGAGATTAAGGTAAAGTCAAATTGCAGGACAACCAATACAATTGAAGCAGACTCAACACAAATTAATGAGATTTTTTCCAATATTCTGGAGAACGCTTATCAGTCTTTCCCTGGTAAAAAAGGAACAATAGAAATAGACATGGATTGCAATTCACAGGAGAATAAGATAATTATAATCTTCAGGGATAATGGGATTGGTATAGATGAAAAAGATTTGCCAAAAATAACCGACCCGTTTTTTACAACTAAGGCGCGCGGCATTGGCCTCGGGCTTACAGTATGTAAACAAATAGTGTCCCTGCATAAAGGAGAGCTTGAATTTCAGAGTGTAAAAGGAAAAGGAACAACGGTTGTCATTTCTCTGCCGATAAGGAGAAAATTATAGATGCCGGGTATATTTGGAGCAGTATGGGGATTATCAGGAGTTATGATTTTGCTTATAAGCGCTGTTTATAGATTAAGCATACCTGCTCTGGAAATTTTCAATTATAAATTATTGTGGTATCAATGGGTAATATTAATTCTAAATGTGTTTTTTTTTACATTTGTAAAAGGTTATCTGGGATTTCAACGCGGATTTTCTCCGCGTGTGGCAGCGCGTGCCAGATATCTGAAAGAGCATACTGTTTTCATTAACTCAATTTTAGCCCCATTATTCTGTATGGGATATTTTAAAGCATCAAGAAAAAGAAAGATAATAGCTGTCTCTTTAACTACAGCTATAATTATAATGATAATTTTAGTCCGCAAATTACCCCAGCCATGGCGCGGGATTATAGATTTTGGTGTAATTGCAGGATTATTATGGGGTATAGTATCTTTAATAGTTTTTGGGTATAGGGCTTTTTTCAAAAGAGATTTTGAATATTCCCCCGAAGTTGTTGATTGATAAGAGATAGGCTTAGATTGCTTCGCCTTTGACCCGCAATGACAGAGCGTAAGCTTTCGCGGCGGGAGTAATCCATGCCGTTATTCGTTAGAATTTCATTGCTACCCCGATGATAAATTCTCCGACACTTTTTTCTTTGTAAGTTGCATGCTTTGCTTCATAATTTGTTATAATATATTCCAGCGCTACTGTAACTTTTTTTTGCAGAAAACGGCTAAGCCCGATTCCCATATGATTTTTTATTGAACCCGCCTGGGCCCCTGAAACATAATCATTTCTTATTTCATAAAAAGTTTTTATCAGATATTTTTCTATGATGAGATAGTCCGCTCCAACTTGAAGAACCGATGGATCAGTTTTAGATTCCACTCCCTTGCTATCT
>JACQWU010000205.1 GCA_016209155.1 Candidatus Desantisiibacteriota bacterium
ATCTGTTTCTTTAATTAATTTAATACCATCTTCCTCAAAATGGCTTTCACATTCCTGACATGCCAGTTGATGAAAATGTTTTTTTACGATTTCAAAACGTATCGTGCTTTTAGAATTTTTCATCTCTCGCCTCTACTTTTACCTTTCTAAAATTTTTCTCAAACTTTTCTTCTGTTTTTTTTATACCCACTTTTTTTTATTTTTATCAATTTTTTAAAAAAAATATTAAACTTCCACATAAAAAAAAGAGACATAAGGAAAAAAATAAATATTTTTCCTGACGGGTGAAAAAGGACAAGATATATCCTCATATTATTTAATTTGAAATATTTACTTCATCAACTATTTGTTTAATGATTTCTTTAACCGACAATATTTCTTTAATTTTGTAAACATATTCACCGCAAAATACAACTCCGTCATCAACTAATCCGCGCCTGGAATTATCAAGTGCATGTAATATACAATATTCACCGGAGCAATGTTTAAGACAATTATCACAATCTACAGGCGGAGGAACTGTCCCGCACATTAATTTATCAGCAAACTTATTCCTTATTGCTCTTCCCGGTAATCCTACAGGACTTCGTATGATTATGACATCTTCTTTACGTGCATTTAAATACATATCTTTAAATTTTTCTGACACTTCACATTCTTTGCTTGCCAAAAAACGTGTTGCCATTTGAACTCCGTCTACTCCCATATGAAACATCTCTGCAACATCTTTACCGTTTATAATTCCGCCTGCGGCAATTACAGGAATTTTAATTTCTTTTACTATTCCCGGGATAAGCTCTTTTATAGAAATATCTGTGCCTAAATGCCCGCCTGCTTCTTTCCCTTCTACTACAATTGCTGATGCTCCGAGGTTTTCAGCTATTTTTGCAAGTCTAAGTGAAGAAACAATTGGAACAACAGGGGTATTACTGTCTTTTCCCAGATGAAAAAGGTCTTTTGAAAAGCCTGCGCCTGCAATTACTAAATCAATTTTTTCTTCTATTGAAACTTTAACCATTTTAATAAAATTAGACAACGCCACCATAATATTTACACCGATAATTCCTTTTGATAATTGTTTGGCTTTTCTAATCTGGTCTCTGAGTTCATCGAGCCCCATACCGGATGCGCCGATTACTCCAATTCCGCCTTCATTGGCTACTGCAGCGGCAAGACTTGCCGTAGATACTCTCACAGCCATTCCACCTTGAATTATTGGAATATGCGCTGTTAAATTCCCTATTTTTAGTTCCGGTAAATTCATTAAACATTCTCCCCCTTAAATATTTTTGAGTTAAAAAATAAATTAAAAAACAGACAAATATCAATAGATTTTATGCTTTAACATTAAGGATGTCAAGAATTTAATTTAAAATTTAAATCATATATTCTTCATTATTATTCCTTCTAAAAGTTCACTTTCGCTAACAATAAGTGATTTTAATGACAATTTATTCATAATTAAAACACAAATAAGTGATCCGGCTAAAATGACGTCACTTCTTGCCGGTTGAATTCCTTTCATAAGCTTTATTTGCTCTGGCGTTTTTGCTCTAATTTCTTCGTGCAGGGCTATTATTTTTTCAATAGAAATTTCATATTTATGTACTTTATCAGGATCATAAGGACTGAGTTTTTGCGCCATAGCGGCAAGAGTGGTAACTGTTCCTGCAACTCCAACCAGAGTTTTTCCTTGTAATTCTAAATTAGAGGGAATAAAATTTAAAGAATATTCTATTGCATGTTTGATATTAGAATATTCATCGCTTGATATAGGGAAACGACTTATAAAGCTTTCAGTCATACGCACACTTCCAATATTTATACTGAATATTTGTAAGGTTTTTTTTTGTTTTTCTATTATAAATTCAGTGCTTCCTCCTCCAATATTTAAATCTACGAGCAAAAATTTCACGATTTTGAGCATCTCGTACAGCGCTTGTTGCAATTATATTAATATTATCTACTTCAAAAGAATTAATAATTTTTTTATATTCTTTTAATTTATTTATACATCGATCAATTGCTTTTAAATTAAGATTTTTATTTTTATCAACCCCTTCACCGAGACGTACAATATCAACCTGCTTTAATAAAGTTTTAAGTTTCATGTTATTATCGTATATTTCAGCAATTAAAAGACGGACAGAATTAGTCCCTATATCAATTGATGCTCGTATCATATTTCTCCTTATTAATGAAGAACCTCGCAGCAAGCTGCGAGGTATCTTCGGTCTCTCTTCGGAATTCTTTATTATTTATTTTAGTGCCAATTCATCCCTGCCTTAAAAGGCTTACGTATTAATGGCACTTCCAGATAAAATGGGACCAAAGCTTTGGAAGGTTTAGTTGAGGAATAGTTTAATTGATTTCATCAATAAGTATTTCTGCTAAAGCTCTTATTTCATTTTTAGTTTTCATATATTTTCCAGTGCATACAGCTTTTTTAATTTTATCAATTTTTTCAATATCGATATGTTCCATCATTTGATTTACAATTTCAGTATATTCTTTTATTTTATCAGAATCAATATTTCTATTCTTTATTCTGGACATATTTTTCACACCTTATTCGATAAAACACTTTGCAGAGTCTAAAATTAATAATAACTGATTTCAAATAGAGACAGAAAATACCATATAATCTCTGCCGCAGGGTTATTCATAAACTTTTTTAGTAATCGGCAAAAATAAATAAAACTTTAATTGAAATATTCCTCCATATCCGGACAAATTGGCTTTACATACTTTTATTTATATGTAATAATTATTAATATCTTAATCTTGCATTGCAAGATTAAGATATCGCCAATACATCCTGAAATACTGCGTCTTCGGCGATTTTACTCCTCACCGTACTGGTTAAGTACGGTTGCGTCATAAAATCGCCTGCCAGACTTGTATTTCGGGCGTCCTGGCGATTTTATCTGAATCTGAAGTGCAAGATTCAGGTAATATTTTGAAAACATGAAAAGGAGAAAATTTCATGATGGTTGATGTTCTAGGAATCAGCGGCAGTCCCCGTGTCGGACAAACCACCGATCAGCTTATTTACAACATTCTTCGTGCAAGCCATTGCCAGCATGAGTTTATTTCTCTTGCGAATAAAAAAATATTAAGCTGTTCTTCATGTCTTAAATGTAAAAATGATAATATTTGCAAAATTTCAGATGACTGGAAACCTATAACCGAGCATATCCTGGCGGCAAAAGTTATTGTACTTGGCGCGCCTAATTATTTTGGAAGAATGAATGCTTTAACTCATGTATTTTTAGAAAGGTTTTATTCTTTTCAACACATGGGGAAAATGATTGTTAAAGGCAAATATGGGGTAATCGCAGCAGTTGCCGGAGATAATCCTGAAGCAGTTGAAAAAGATATAAAGTCTTTTTTTGAAGAAATAGGAATTATCCACATTGGAACCGTAAAAGCATTTGGTGACAGTAATTGCTATTCCTGCAAGTATGCAACTAAGTGTAGGAGCGGAGAGATTCTAAAAAAATATGGATTAAAAATAAGTGCTGATAAAGTAATGATTCCATGCATTGAAAAACAACCTGAAGTATTAGAAAAAGTAAGAGAAATAGGAAAGATAATACATGAAGCTATTAACGTATAAATCAAAATATTCCTCCTTATTCTACTCAAGGGTTATATATTTCAGATTGCTCCACCTGCGGCCCGGGTGCATCCCTGTATTTGTAAACCAAAAAAATTGGAGATGTAGTAAAGGGCAAAAGCCCTGAAAAAAAACAATTTGACATTATATTTAAGTTGAAGTATATTTAATAATATTTTTATCCTGCACCTTAATATATACATTTCTAAATGTTTGAATTTGTATTCAACTAAAATTTTGATAGATAATTCTATACATTGTGTCTTTGCTAAAAACGTAATTATACAACTTAAACAATTTGGTTTTCCCTATATTTTACATTCTAAATTTAAAATATTCTAACAAATCTTATAAGGAGGTTCCAAATGCAAGACAATAATAAAATGCTGTTTGAATTTTCTGATACTATAGCCGGTTATGTAACTAAATTTGAAAAGGGTAAAAACAGCTTTGATTTAAAAACCACAGACGGCCGGGAATTTTCAGTAAAACTTACCTCTAATACCTTTGCCCGCAGTGCCCGAAATCTTGATGAACCTTATATGGATGCAACAGGATTAATTTCTGAACTTTTGATTCCGGGACAATATCTTTTTGCTTATGGTATTTTTTACCCTCAAAAAGGTGCGCATGTATTTGAGGCTAAAATCCTTGATTTCCCCGGTAAAAAACTCGGAAAATACAGATTTGAAGAGCCTGACTGGTGGATAAAACAAGCAAGATCTATTGCTGACTTTTTTATCCGGGCGCAATTTAAAAGCGCTGATACTATTGATTATGCTAATTATAGAACATCAATTTCATTAACAGGAGCGCAAAAAGGAGATTATCGTCAGGAGACAGATACAATATCACGACTTATATATGGTCTGGCTTCCACATTTTTACTGACAGGTGAAGATCGGTTTCTGGAAGCGGCTGAAAAAGGAACTCAATATTTACGTGATCACATGAGATTTTATGATCTGGATGAAAATATTATCTACTGGTATCACGGTATTAATGTTAAAGGCGGCCGTGAACATAAAATATTTGCTTCAGAATTTGGAGATGATTATGATGCAATTCCAATGTATGAACAAATTTATGCTCTTGCCGGACCAACTCAGACATATAGAATAACAGGTGATCCTGCTATCATGAAAGATATTAAAATGACAATAGATTTATTTGACAGATTCTTTCTGGATAAAAAAGGTGAAGGATATTTTTCTCATATAGATCCTGTTACTCTTGATCCAAGAAGTGATACGCTTGGTCATAATAAAGCGCGTAAAAATTGGAATTCCGTTGGAGATCATGCGCCTGCTTATTTAATTAACCTTTGGCTTGCAACAGGTAATCCCAGATATAAAGATTTTCTTGCTTATACCGCAGACTGCATTGTTAATCACTTCCCTGATTATGAAAATAGTCCTTTTGTTAATGAACGCTTTTTTGAAGATTGGAGTCATGATCAATCATGGGGCTGGCAAAAGAATCAGGCAGTAGTCGGACATAATTTAAAAATTGCATGGAATTTAATGCGAATAAATAGTCTTGCTCCTAATGAAAAATATGTTGCGCTTGCAAAAAAAATTGCCGAAGTTATGCCTAAAACCGGAATGGATGTTCAGCGGGGAGGCTGGTATGATGTAATGGAAAGGACATTAAGTAACGGAGAAGAATTCCATCGTTTTTCATGGCATGATCGTAAAGCATGGTGGCAGCAGGAGCAAGGGATACTTGCCTATCAAATTTTGTTTGGAATTCTACGAAATGAAGAATACCTGAAGCTGGCCAGGGAATCAGCGGCATTTTATAATTCATATTTTCTGGATTACGAAGATGGTGCAGTATATTTTAATGTTCTTAATAATGGTTTGCCTTTTTTACTCGGAACAGAACGGATGAAAGGCAGTCATTCAATGAGCGCGTATCATTCTGTTGAACTGGCTTATCTTTCAACTGTATATATTAACCTTTTGCATACCAGACAGCCTATGGATCTGTATTTTAAACCGCTTGTAAATGGTTTTGCTAACGATGTGTTAAGAGTTCAACCTGATATTCTTCCGCCGGGAAGTATAAAAATATCAGAAGTGACAGTTGATGGTAATCCATGGAAAAATTTTGATGCCGCCAAACTTACAGTTGAATTGCCTAATCTGAATTATCGTCCAAAAATTAAAGTAAGGATAGTTTCGGTATAATATTAATTTTGAGTTTTGAATTTTGAATTCCGGCTTGCTCGGATTATGGAGGTGCTATTATGGAAATAAAAACAGACATTCAGGAAAACACAAAAATTATTATGATTTCCGGTTCTTTAGACGGTAAAACTGCTCCGGAGGCTCAGGAAAAAATTATACCTCTTATCGAACCTGACAATATACTTGTTGTGGATCTTAGTAATTGTAAATATGTTTCAAGTGCAGGATTACGCCTCCTTTTAATGATTGCAAAACAAGTTCCTTCCAAAAACTGCAAATTATTTCTTACAGGTCTTACTGAAGAAGTGAAAGATGTTATGGATATGACCGGATTCAGTAATTTTTTTAAAATATACGGTACAGTCAAAGAAGCTTGCGATATGGGGGCAAGCTGCACATAAACAAAAAATTTGAAATTTGAGATTTGAGATTTCAAATTTGATAATTGGAGTCAATATGCAAAGAATAGATGCTCATTCAACTCACAAATATGGAGATTTTAAACTGCGCATCGGGAAACCTCTTCCTTTTGGCGCAACAATCGTTCCGGGTGGTGTTAATTTTTCAGTATATTCAAGTTATGCTACTTCATGTGAACTTCTTCTTTTTAATAAACATGAAACTAATCCTTTCGGTATTATTCCTTTTACCAATGATTTCAGAATTGGGAATGTTTTTACCATGGTTGTGTTTGATATAGATTATGAAAATATAGAATATGGTTACCGTATGGATGGACCTTTTGATCCCGGATCAGGTCATCGTTTTGATAAAACAAAAATTTTAATGGATCCATATGCAAAACTAATCGGAGGCAGAGATATATTTGGAGAAAAACCTGATTGGGATGATCCTTATCAGCATAGAGCACGTATACTTTATGATGATTTTGACTGGGAGAATGATCACCCGCTTGAAACCCCTGTTGAAGATCTGGTTATATATGAAATGCATGTTCGAGGTTTTACAAAACACAAATCATCAAAAGTCAAATACCCCGGCACGTTTGCTGCAATTCGTGAAAAAATTCCATATTTAAAAGAACTTAAAATAAACTGTGTGGAATTAATGCCTATTCATGAATTCGATGAATTTGAAAATTCGCGTATATCCCCTGTCACGGGACAGATGCTTTTAAATTACTGGGGTTATAGTAATCTTGGTTATTTTGCCCCAAAAGCAGGGCTGGCGGCAACAGGTAAATATGGAATGCAGGCAGATGAATTAAAAGCGCTGATAAAAGATTTACATAAAAATAATATAGAAGTAATTCTTGACGTGGTTTTTAATCATACTGCTGAAGGAAATGAAAAAGGTCCGTATATTTCTTATCGCGGTATAGATAATAAAACTTATTACATGTTAACACCTGAAGGTTATTACTATAATTTCAGCGGGTGCGGAAACACATTAAACTGCAATAATCCTATTACTCGAAATATGATTCTCGATTGTTTAAGATACTGGGCAACCGATTATCATATTGACGGATTCCGTTTTGATCTTGCATCTATTCTCGGAAGAAATCAGGACGGAGCGCCAATGCACAGTCCGCCTCTTTTAGAAGTACTTGCATTTGATCCAATACTCGCAAAATGTAAATTAATTGCTGAAGCATGGGATGCAGGCGGACTTTATCAGGTAGGATCTTTTCCATCATGGGGACGCTGGGCAGAATGGAATGGTAAATATAGAGATGATTTACGTAAATTTCTAAAAGGGAATGGTTCTTCCGGTGCTATGTCTCAGCGGTTACAGGGGTCTCCCGATCTTTATCAATGGCAGCAGAGAGGTGCCTGTGCTTCTATTAATTTTATTACTGCTCATGATGGATTTACTTTAATGGATTTAGTTTCTTATAACGGGAAACATAATGAAGCAAACGGTGAAAACAACAATGATGGCGGGAATGACAATGACAGCTGGAACTGCGGTTTTGAAGGAGAAACAGATGATCCAAACATTGCAAATCTTCGCAAAAAACAGATAAAAAATGCAGTAACCATGCTTTTGATAAGCCAGGGTACTCCAATGATTCTTTCGGGTGATGAAATGGGAAATACACAATGGGGAAATAATAATGCCTACTGTCAGGATAATGAGATATCCTGGCTTGACTGGAATATGACGGAAAAAAATTCTGAGCTTTTAAACTATTTTAAAAAAATGATTGCTTTTCGTCATAAACATCCGGTTTTGCGCAGTAATACTCATTTTAGAAATTATGATTATGCCGGCAGCGGTTATCCTGATATTTCCTGGCATGGGACAAAAGCCTGGTACACAGACTGGAGTAATAATTCAATTTTAGCGTTTTTATTATGCGGGAAACATGCAAAACAGGGAAAAGTGCAGGATAATTATTTTTATGCAGCTATGAATATGCACTGGGAAATGCATGGTTTTGAACTTCCCAAACTTCCCGTAAATATGTCATGGTATGTTTTTGCTAATACTGATGTTGCTCCCCCATTTGATATTTGTGAACCCGGGCAGGAATATTTGATGGAGAATCAAAATGAATTTTTAGTAGGACCAAGATCAATTATAATATTAATCGGTAAATAATTTAATTATTTAACAATAAATTAAGGAGGGGAAATAATTATGAGTTCAAATATTTCAGTTTTAATTGAGAATGGAATTGCAAAAATCGATTTAAACGAAAGATTGGATGCTTCAAATGCTCCTGCTTTCCAGGAAGAGATGAAAAAAATCATCGGACAAAATATTACAAGCATAGTTTTTAATTCTCAAAAGCTTGAATATATTTCCAGCGCAGGATTAAGAGTAATAATTTTTGCAAAACAAAAATTAGGGGAAGATGCAAAAATTTATATGATTGGGGCAAAAGACGTGGTTTTAAATGTTTTAAAAATGAGCGGATTGGATAATTTTATGATTTTGCAGGATACATTTTAAAGAATAAGAAACTTTAATTTAAGGATTATTACTTTGGAAAAAATAATCTATTCGGCAGAATTAGATAAATTAGATTTAATGATTCAATTTATTTTTGACGGTGCTAAAAAAGTTGGATTTGATGATGCTGCTTTAAATCAGATTCATCTTGCTTCGGAAGAAGTCTTGATTAATATCATAAACTACGCATATCCTGATAAACCGGGGGATATCGAAATAAGTTATGAAATTGAAAATGGACAGATTATAATTGAAATTTCAGATTCCGGTCTGCCTTTTGATCCTTTGAAAAAACCCGATCCCGATATTACCTTATCTCTGGAAGAGAGAGATATTGGAGGATTAGGTATATTCCTGACAAAAAAAATCATGAACGAAGTCATTTACAGAAGAGAAAATAACAAAAATATTTTAACTATGATTAAATGTAAATAAATAGGAGATAATAATGAAAAAAATTTTAACCATTCTTTCAAATTTCGGATATTGGGGTGTTGAACTGACCGGACCTATGGTTAAACTTGAAGAGGCAGGATACCAGTTGACTTTTGCAACTCCTAAGGGAGATCGGGCAGCAGCATTACCTCCCACCTATGATACAAATTATTTTGATCCGCCTTTGGGAATAAATGTAACAACTGCTTTTGATGCCAATCAGGTAATTTCGATTAAAGATAGTCCAAAACTGGATAATCCGATAAATATTTCCAAATGGATACCTGAACGCCCTTATTTCAGCTTGGAAAAATTTATTCGTGAACGGGAAAAATATTTTAAAACTGTTAAAGAAAAACAAAAAGAAATGATAAAAGAGTATGCAGGGCTTCTTCTTGTAGGCGGCAGCGGACCGATAATTGATATGGTAAATAATCAACGTGTACATGATATTATTCTTGGTTTTTATAAGGCAGACCTTCCTATAGCTGCAATATGTTATGGGGTTGCCGCCCTTGCATTTGCGCGGGATTTTAATGAAAGAATTCCTATTATTAAAGGTAAACATGTTACAGGCCACTGCATAGAGTATGATTACCATGATGGCACAGGATTCGTAGGTACCGATCTTAATATAGGACCTCCTCCGTACTGTCTTGAATATATATTGAGAGATGCAGTAGGTCCAAAAGGTCAATACCATGGAAATTTCGGAAAAGAAACCTCTGTGATTCTGGATTATCCGTTTTTAACTGCAAGATCTCTTCAATGCGCTCATGAATTTGGAGAACAATTTGTGAATATGCTGGATAAAGGATTAAAAAGATATGGCTGGTAAATATTTTATTTATAAGGTGATTATATGAATAAAAAAACGGGACGATTTGCAATAATTGAACAGTTTATTGCTGACGGGATTACCAGAATGTTCGGTAATCCCGGAACTGTTGAGCAAGGCTTTCTTGATGCATTAAATGATTATCCCGAGATGAAATATATACTTACTCTGCAAGAGAGTATTGCTGTTTTAATGGCAGACGGTTATGCCAGAGCGACTCATAAACCTGCGCTTGTTCAGCTTCACAGTTCTCCCGGTATCGGGAACGCGGTTGGAGCTCTGTATCAGGCCAAAAGAGGTCATGCTCCGCTGGTTGTGATCGGCGGAGATTCGGGAGTCCGGTATATGAATATGGATGCACAAATGGCGGGTGATTTAGTTGCCATGATGGAACCTGTAACAAAATATTCAACAATTGTATTTGATCACAGGTCTTTGCTCAGAACTTTGAGAAGGGCTATAAAAATAGCCTCTACCCCGCCTATGGGACCGGTTTATGTATGTCTTCCGCAGGATATTCTGGATATGGAATGTGTAGAGGAAATCCGTCCGACTTCTATTCCCTCAACCCGTGTTCTGCCAGACCCTGAATTAATTGATCAAGCGGCAAAATATCTGCTTGGATCAAAGAATCCAATAATTTATTTTGGGGATGGCATCAGTTATTCGGATGCTCAGGATGAGCTTAAAACCATTGCAGAACTACTCGGTGCAAAATTATACGGAGTTGATACCGGTGATTTTAATATTGATACAACACATCCTCTTTATATGGGAACAACCGGTCATATGTTCGGTTCTGCAAGTTTATCCATATTAAAAGAAGGAGATGTAAATCTTATTGCAGGTACATATATGGTTCCGGAAGTATTCCCTGAACTGGGAGAAATTTATAATGAGAATGCTAAAATCATTCATTTTGATCTTAATGGATATGAAATCGCAAAAAATCACAGAGTAGATCTGGGTGTTGTAAGTGATCCTAAATTATCTCTGTCAGCTCTTTTAAATGTTTTAAAATTAAAAATAACAGATGATTTTAATAAAAAAGCTCATGAAAGATTTATTAATATAAAAACTGAAAAAGAAATAAAATTTAAAAATATTTTAGAAAATCATAAAAAATCAGAAAATATGGTACCACTTCATATGTCACAATTTGCAAAAGTTTTAGCAAAAAAAATTCCTTCTGATACTGTTATATTTGATGAAGCATTAACAAGTTCTCCGGATCTTACAACATATATTCCGCCGCAATTATCCGGTAGTTATTTTAGTACCAGAGGAGGATCTCTGGGTGTCGGAATTCCGGGCGCAATCGGAGTAAAAACAGCCAATCCGGAAAAAACCGTAATAGGCTTTACCGGAGACGGAGGCTCAATGTATACAATTCAGGCATTATGGTCATCCGCACGTCATAATATTGGTGCGAAATTTGTAATATGTAATAACGGATCATACAGATTACTTCAACTTAATATAAATCAGTATTGGAAAGAAAATAATATCAAACCGCATATTCATCCTATGTGCTTTGATTTATCAAGACCATCCATTGATTTTGCCGCACTGGCAAAATCAATGGGTGTTAATGCTGTCAGAGTTGAAAAAGTCAATCAGATAGAGTCAGCAATAAATATAATGTTATCTGATGACAGGCCTTTTTTAATTGATCTTGTGCTTGAAGGTGATATTCGTCCTGAATTAATAGGAGTGAAATGCGGACAATAGATAAATAAGGAAAGCAAAAATATGAGGAATCTCACAGAAAATTCGATCAAAAAAATGGTAAACGCATGGTATAAGAAACTTGATATTCATGCACCTATGGTTGAAATATTACCTATGCTTTCAAATGAAGACAGTCTCCATATGGTATTTCCGGAAGTATCAATAAATGGACTGGCTGCTTTTGAATCCTGGTATCAGTCTGTAATAAGAATTTTTTTTTATGAATCTCATAAGGTAAAAGAAATAAAAAGCAAAATTAACGGAAATGAAGCTGAAATCAAAATAGTTGTTGAATGGAAAGCAAGCCGATGGAAACCTCCTGCAGGATATAGTGATAGAATCAAACTTGATGCATATCAGACATGGCATGTGAAATGGTCTTTTAAAACGAACAGTCCGGTTATAATAAAATATATAGTAGATGAGCTGAAATATCATGAAGGTTCATCCCGTCTTTGAATTATAAAAGAAAGGTCGAATATGAAATTAAAAGGGAAAAAAATAGGAATTTTGTTTGAAAGTGATTTTTATGAAAATGAAATTTTTTATTATAAATTCAGATTTCCTGAAGAAGGAGCTGATTTGCATTTTTTAACCAGACTGTGGGGACAAAATCATATTACTTTTCTGGGACATGAATATAAGATTCCAGTTGACTGTAATGAAAGTTTTGAAAAAATTACTGATGAAGAGCTGGAAACATATAGTGCCATAATAATTCCTTCGGGTATGGTTTCAGATAGACTCAGATATACTGAGGACAGTAATAAAATTCCTCCCGCGGCAGAGTTTATGAGAAGAGCTTTTAATAAAAAAAATATTCTTAAAGGTATTATTTGTCATGGTATGTGGCTTATGGCTCCTGTTATTGATGTAATAAAAGGAAGAAGAGTTGTTGTTCATAATAATCTTATATCAGATGCAAAAAATTACGGACTTCAATATATAAATGAAGATGTAGTAGTAGATAAGGATCTTATTACAGGAAGATCCGGCGGGCATTGCCACATGTTTGCAAAAAAAATAATTGAAATTCTTTCTAATGAATAAAATTAATTTGGGATTTGAAATTTGAGATTTATTTAATACAGGAGGATTAAATGGCTGATAATGTATTTCATCATATCGGGCTTCCATGCAATGATCCGATA
>JACQWU010000206.1 GCA_016209155.1 Candidatus Desantisiibacteriota bacterium
TGTAACCAATGGTTTTGTTGAAGGTATCAATAGAGCGATTCGGAATATTCTTCACCGAGCATGTGGTTATCAAGTATTTGATAATTTCCGTCTTCAGGTTTTGGTTGAACATGGAGGTTCAACATAATTTTCCCACTAATCTGAGGAGAGCCTAAATACTTTTGGATTTTATGTTGTTCCAGGTTTAGTAAGCATTGGAACAATCTTTAGTTACATATCTGGTTATGGTATCTACCTGATCAGTTTAATTATTATTGGATTTATCCTAACTGGATGGCAGGGGTTGATGGCCTTATTTGCTGCAAAAAGTTTAGGTTGGGTTATAACATTTTTTATTGAATTATTACAAACCAAAAGGATTTACAACTTAGGTGGGCATGCCTTTACAGCTTCAGAAAGAAATTTTTTCAATGCTTATCGGCTTCATGCTTCAAGAATGGGAGTAACAACAAATATTGATGTGGCAGATGAAGAACTAAAGGAAGAATACTATATGAAATCTCTCGAAGAACTTTCATATAAATGGCCAGAAGTAGTAAATAGGTTTACTACAGATTGATAGATTTCTTATAAGAATCGGAGTTAGAATATTAGAATAAACTAACTTCAAAAGCATAAAAATAAAACAATAAAACCGTCTAACAAATCACTGCACCTGATTTTGCCTGCGGCAAAACAGGTGAGTTCAAATGTTCGATCAAGAAATAATAAAAAAAATGATAAAGCTTATTGATCTGATAAGTTTAGCTGGTATAACGATGGGAAAATTCAAAATCCATTGTGCTACGGGGTCAAATCCCGCTCCACTTGAGGCGTTTTATGACGACAAATTTAAAAAGTGGCAAGAATATCAAAATAACCGCAACTTCAAATGCGACCATATCATATCCTTGATCCACCTTGGCGGTTCTGATTGGCTCTTTGCTGGGATTTACAAAGTCAACGGTATTCGGCCAAAATCAAACAATGAAAAATCATGGTTCGAGTATTCGACATCCGAACTCCCCGGTTTAGATCATCTCACCGGACGTGCCATAATAGTATTCAACAAGAATTTTAGAGCCTCTTATCTGATAGGTGACCGATATGCTTCCCTATTGTTGGTAAAAGAGATCAAACCGGAACGGCAGTCAATCGGGGACTTTCCAGGGTACAACAAAGTCTGTTTGCCGCTTCGAGGACTCAAGACAGTTGTCCGTCAGCAACTTCAAAGCTGGAAAACGGCATTGAGCAACATCGCTGGTGTTTATCTAATCTCTGATACAATGACCGGAAAACAATACGTTGGTAGCGCATACGGCGACATTGGAATCTGGCAAAGGTGGTGTGCCTATGCTACCACCGGCCACGGAGGCAACAAGGAGCTAAGAGATTTACTGAGAGAAAAAGGCGATGATTACGCGCTTAATTTTCTGTTTACAATTCTTGAGGTTATTGACCTTAATGCAAGCAAAGAATATATCACCGCTCGCGAATGCCATTGGAAGGATGCTTTACTGACAAGGCAATATGGATATAACAGCAACTAAGAATAAAACTAAATGATCGAACAAGGCAATCCAGGTAATTTTATTCCGCGGCAAAGCCGCTCCATAAAATACCTGATTTTCGTGTTATAGGTAAAAAATTATGACTAAAAAAAATGTTTTAATATTTTGTGTTTTGTTTTTATTATTCTGCATTACAGCACAGGCTGGAACATTTACCATCCCTGACTGGTTGATAAACTCATGTGTTTTTATTATGCGTGGTGAAGAAGTTAACGGGACAGGTTTTCTTATTTGGATTAAAGAATATGATTCCAACTTTTGTTATCTTGTTACAGCAAAACATGTGGCTCAATCTGTTTTGAGTAATACTCAAGACCCTTTAAAAATACGTTTTAATCTAAAGGAAGGTAATAATGCAAAAATCTTTGATTTTCCAACCTTCAACTTTAAAGGAAAAAGGTGGATAGAACATGAAAATCCCACAATAGATATTGCGGTCATTCCACTTACTATCTTTGACAAAGTGTCGAAACTTGAAGTAGGAGTTCGTATAATAGAAAGCCCCGAAGACGAATTTTTAGCGACAACTCAATGGATTAACAAATACAAGGTAGCTCCTGGAGACCAGGCATTTAGCCTTGGTCTTGTTCCGTATCTTTATGCAAAAGATCAAAAGAATCTTGTCTTATCAAGGTTTGGCACTATTTCTCTTCTCCTTGACCAGGAAATCAACTTGCCTGGTGGTAAACAAAAAGCATATTTTCTTGACTGTCAAGCTTTTCCAGGCAATAGTGGAGGGCCCGCATTTGTTCTTATTGAGCGTTCAGAAGAAGGCCCGCTTCTTTCTGGCTGGCGCTTCGGATTATTAGGTGTCGTTGCGGAATTTGTACCAAGCGCTCTTCGAACTAATATAGTTGATATTCAAGATACACAACACCAGACAACAATTCAATTAATTGAACATTAAGGAACCTCTAATAATGCTTCCCTATACAAAAAGGAGAAATAATGAGCGAACGATTAATTATTAAAACATTTAGAAAACAAGATTTTTCCGCTAGTTTTCCGTGGATGCAATTTTGCGAGGAAATAGGGGTAGATCATGTAGCCCCATCTATAAACATCGCAATTCTTAAAGATGAATGTAGTAGTAATTGAAAAAGAAATTGAATATTAACTAAACCCTATAACAAAGCAATCCAGGTAATTTTATTACGCGGCAAGCCGCTCCATAAAATACCTGATTTTTGTGTTATCTGAAAATAATAAAACCATTATTAGGAGGTTACAAATGGGATCCTTATACTTGAATAGATTATCACAAAAAGAAAGAGAAGCTTTAATCGAAAAATTATTCCAATCTCAAAAAGAAATTTGCTTCATTTGCGAAAAAACAATTGACCTTAAACTTCACAAAGATGCTCTTGATATTGACCATATTGTTCCTACAAAATTAAACGGGAAGGATGACCCCGTTAATTTTGCGTTAACACATTCAAGTTGTAACAGATCAAAACAAGCGTCCGACCTTAATATAGCAAGGATACTTAATCACTTTGATGAGCTTAAAAATAATATTTCCTCTGAAAACCGCGGTCCCAATTTAGACGATATTTTGAAATCAAAGAGCGGCTCACAATACGAAATAATATTTAACAAACAAAATGGGAAGATTAAATATTCTCTCCCCGAAATTGGCAATAATCAAATCTTTGATTTGCCTGTTTATATAGATGCACTCAGTGGGTTTGAATACTTTTTTACAAATCTTCCAATAGAGTATCTTTATCATGATGACAAAATTAATCCGAGGTCAATTGGAGAGAACATATCTAAGTTAATTCACGAGTTTTATTTAAAAAGGCCACAATTACACATTTCTCTGGCTTGGATCGACCTTAACTGTCCGAAAACCAAAGTAAAAGTTTTTGACGGGCAACATAAAGCGTCGGCTCAAATATTGCTCGGAGTAAAACAATTGCCAGTTAGAATTTTTATTAATCCCAATCCTGATATTTTATTAACGACCAATACAAACGCTGGAACGACTTTAAGACAGGTAGCATTTGATAAATCTGTTCAACGTCACTTAGGTAGCGCTTTGTATCTTGATAGAATTGACAGATATAAAACTGACTGCAATTTGTCTAATGATAATTATAACTTTTCAGAAAGGGATTTATTGAAGTACTTTAAAGGTGAGTCAAGAGAAATGAAACGATATATTTTGGATGCAGTTAGAGATTCAATTACCCACAATCCCGAAAACAAATTAAAAGATTATATTGATTTTGGCGGGAGAGGTAAAGATAGACCCCTATCATACAGCACCATAGAGAAAACATTTTACTCTTTCTTTATCTTTCAGGATGTTTTAGAAACACCTATCAATTACCGGTTAGAAGAAGGTGGAAATCCGAGAGAATTAGAGAAAGAACAAATCCTTGAGTTAATGAACTTAATTGCAGAAGAAATATTTATTGGTAAATTTGACGGCGATATTGGCACAAGTCAGATTGAAAGTAAGATTCAAAAAGGAGAGAACTTGCCGCTACCTCATATACGGGCGTTTAGAATGAGCAAAGAAGAAATTCTCTACAACTGGCTCAGATATATTGAACAAATAATAAAAAACTATTTCATTATGCAGGGCAAACCAATTCAAGAAAGCAAATTATTCCAATATAAATTTCCAGAGCCTTTATGGGAGAGGATCAAAATATTCATAAAAAATATTGCTAATCTGCCAGTCTGGATAAATAAAGAACTATCCTCAACTGTTTTCGGTGGTAAACAGGTTAATGATTATTGGCAAACAATTTTTGAAACGGGAAAATCATCGCAAGGATTACAAGTATTAGCGGAACCAATTGATTTAATGAAAATGATTAAAGATTAAAAAAACAGATAACTTGTTAATATAGCCGACGGCAAAAAGCGCCGCGGCTGATTATAATGTTATCTATAAAAAACAAATTGGGGGAAAATCGATGAAATGCTACTACCATGTTGAAAAGGATGCTATTGGGATCTGTAAAAACTGCAACAAAGGTCTTTGTAAAGAATGCGCTGTTGATGTTACCAATGGGTTAGCTTGTAATAATTCATGCGAAGAAGAAGTCAAAAAAATAAATGAAATAATTTCGCGAGGAAAAACGGCATACAGAAAAACTGGAAAAGCATATTTACATAATGCGATAATATATGGATTATTAGGTTTATTTTTCGTTTTAATAGGATTTTATTCTTTATTTACGGACGGACATTCCTCATCAGTGTTGTTTATTCTTCCAGCAGGAATAATATTATTACTAGGAGGGTTTTTCTCCTATACAAATAGTAAAAAAATATCTAAAATAGAAGGATAAAACTAGATAACAAATCGCTTCAGCTAACTGGTGAGCACGTTCTATGAAGCTCACCCCAGTAGCTGAGCTCTGGTGTTAGATGAAAAAATAAAAAGGAAATAAAATGATTGCAATCGCATTCGCCATCGTATTAATTCTTATAATTCTTATCGTAGTTTCAATAAAATCAACAGGAAATATTAAACTAGTATTTTTGTCAATATCAACGCTTGCCATCATTGTTCCTATAGCCCTTATTCTCTCGATCAAACCTGCACAACAAGGGAAAATATTGCCTCAATGGGGAAAGATATCTTTATTATTCTTTGAACCAAAAGATTTATGGGAACCGCTCGCACAAGCATCGCTCGAACAAAATAAAAAAGAATATAATTTTGTCTTTTCCCATAAATACGTGGGGAATCATGACATCGAGATTGTTCTCTCCAGGCCAGAAATAGACATTTGGAAAATTGAAAAAAACGGCTTAAGCCTAACTGTTTCAATCTATAATGAAACGAATAAAATATTTTCAAAAACAACGTCCTACGTTGGCGCCTTTAAGGGATTACGCGGTAGCGGGCTCACATACCTAAGCTACTCATTGCCTGAAGATTTACCCATAAATAAAGAATTAAAAGTAAAAATTGAAATAACCGGAAATATTGAAAATTTTATAAATCAATACGGTAGTGCTAAATTAATAATTAAAAAAAGCTCTGACATCTAACAACTCGCTTCAGGCAATCGGAACCGCTGCGCGTTTCCTCTGCCTGAGCTCCGGCGTTAGAAAAATAATTTTAAATGAATAAAAAAAATATTCTAATTAGAACAGTTTAACAAATGACTATTAATTATAAAATTAAACAAATTGAAATTTTATTGACTAAGGTTAAATACGAAAATAGTTTTCTTACAAAAGAAGAAAAGGATGAATTATTGGAACGCTGGATAAGTTCAACGGATAGTAATCGTAAAAGAATACATGATTTCATGGATCCTGATTTGTCTGGTTTTGTAATAGGTGTGCAATATTCAGCTATTTGTGATGATCGTTCATGTGATTTTTGTCAAAGCCACAACGGTGAGTCTCTAAAAATTGACGATCCCCTGATAAAAGAAAATACACCGCCGATTCATTTAGGCTGTAGATGCATATGGTCACCTATAACTAAAATCGAATTTGAACGAGGAAAGATTAATTTTACTTGGAGTACTATTAAAAAGCCAAACTTAGATCTCATCACATTTTAAAAAATAAATAAAATTTTTGAATTTAAATAGAAAACATTTCTAACAAATCATTTTTGCTTTCACACGGTGTTAGGTTAAAAAAGGAGAGAAAAATAATGAAAAGAGGTTTAATTTTTATATTGTTTATATTTATACTTTTTTTAAACAGCAACGCCTATGCAATTATTTTCACAGTAGATGCTGACCTTAATTCAATCACTTCTACTTATTATCAAAATATTATTCCCCCGTATTCCGTTACTCATCTAGATACAAACTTATTTTTGAATAACGGCGATTTCCTTGAGATTTCTGCTTCTGGCACTTGGAGTAATGCTCCCACATCATATAATCTCATATTTGGCCCCAATGGAAATCCTAATGAAAATATTGCCCTTTCATATCCTGGCGCGGGTTATCCCGTCGCAGCTTTAATGGGAAAAATCGGCGATGGAGATTATTTTTTTATCGGCAGTAGTTATTCAAACTACGTGACTGAAAATGGCATCCTATATTTAGGATTCAATGCTACTGATTATGGAAATAACTGGGGGACTGTTAATGCGGATGTAAACATTACAGAAACAAACAGTCCCGTCCCTGAACCAGCGACAATGCTGTTATTCGGACCAGCTCTATTGAGCTTAATCTGTTATAAACGAAAAAACAATAGATAAAAAGTATAAAAAATGGTATAATTTTTTCATGATTACTCAAGAAGATAAAAATAAAATTAGCGAGTTGGCAAAAAAATATCATATTTCTCAAGTGCTTTTATTTGGATCTGCGCTCAAAAATGACAGCTTCAATGATATTGACCTAGGTATTAAGGGAATAAACCCAGAATTGTTTTTTAAATTCTATGGCGAACTGCTTTTTGCCCTTTCTAAATCTGTGGATTTGGTGGACCTGGATATAGACAATCCCTTTATCACCTTTGTACAGCAGGAAGGGATAAAAATTTATGGCTGATTTGCAGCAGCGAATAAAAATCGAAATTTATAATATTACCGAAGCCTTAGAAGAAATCAATAATATAAAAGACAAAAAGAATAAAACAAAAATAGAACTGGCCGGTATTGCTACTTATCTGCATAATTTTTACAGCGGTATCGAAAATATACTTAAGCAAATATTGGCAGAAAAAGGCATTAAGATTGCAAAAACTGAATTCTGGCATAAAACCCTGCTAAATATTTCCGTAGAAAATAAAATCATATCCTTGGAATTCAAGGACGCCCTATCAGATTATTTAGCCTTCCGTCATTTTTTTGTTCACTCCTACGGTTTCATGCTGGACGAACGCCGATTGTTGTCTCTCACAAAAAATGCTGAAAATATATTTCACGAATTTAAAGAAAATATTAAACAATATTTAACAATTTAATTTCTAACAAATCAATCCAGGTAATTTTATTCCGCGGCAAAGCCGCTCCATAAAATGAGGGCGCTGAGGGACGTAGATAAAAGTATAAAAGAGTAACCTGGGTCAAGTCTCGCCTTGACTACATGTTAATTTGAACCAGCATATTTAATCAACAAAATATCTAGAAGAACGCCTTTATCAAACTTTTCATCTAATAATGCACCTGATGCTGCGGTTTTTATATCAGAAGACTTTGCCGAAGATATTAAAAAGGTTGTTGATTATATTTTTACGCAGTCTCCATCATGTCCTGCTTTACAAAGAAATATTGAAACTTGGTACAATCAACAACCACCAATAATTGGGGATATCTAACGTAATTCTATTGAGCGGGCAGAGCGAATAAACTAAACGCTGTTTGAACAACCCTGCTTCGCCCCATGCATTTAGTTAAATATATACTATCTATTGAAAACCACAATATAAATAGTTATAATAAATACTATGATTAAAGATAAAAAGGAAATTTTAAATCTCATAAAAAATAACCAAAATGACATTGTGTCTTTCGGCGTAAAACAACTTGGTCTTTTTGGCTCGTTCGTTAAGGGAAAACAAAACCCTGAAAGCGATATTGATTTACTTGTTGAATTCTACCCTGATAAAAAAAACTTTGCTAATTTCATTCACTTTTCCTTTTTACTTGAAACATTATTAAAACATCGCATAGAATTAGTAACTTCCGAATCATTAAGCCCTTATATTAAACCTAATATATTACGAGAGGTCGAATATGTCATTTCCCGGGCATGAATATCTTCTCCATATATTGGATGAAACAAAATATATTTTAAGTCAAACAAAAGTATTGACTAAAGAAGATTTTATGCAGAACGAAACACTCCAAAGAGCGTTTGTCCGTAGTATAGAAATTATCGGAGAGGCTACAAAAAATACCCCTGACAATTTAAAACAAAAACATCCTTATATAGAATGGCGAGCTATGGCTGGCATGCGGGATATATTAATACATGATTACTTCGGCATAGATTATGATATTGTATGGGATGTAGTTATTAACAAAATCCCCTCTCTCCATAAAGAAATCGAAAAAATTATTCAGGAAGAAAATAAATAACTTCTAACAAATCGCTTCAGCTAACTGGTGGGCACGCTCAATGAAGCACATCCCAGTAGCTGAGCTCCGGCGTTAGGAGCTAAATAAATGAACTGGATATTAATAATCGTTGGAGTTGTAGCAAGATTTCTCATAATACAACGATGGTTTTGGATAATAGTATTATTTTTTGGCGGACTCGCATCTCTATTCGCCATGATAGCCAGCATTATTCATTTTCAGATTCTTGGTGCATTATGTTTTTTTGTTTTAATGGCAATTTGCTGGGGCATACTTAGCTTAATCACTGAAGAATAGACAAATTAGTTGTCTGAATGCGGGTCATATGCTATAATTTTGTTGGGAGGTAACAAAGATGATTCTTAAAATTATTTTAGAACCTAGCGATGAAGGCGGTTATACTGTAGTTGTCCCTGCTTTGCCGGGTTGCATTAGCGAAGGGAACACGAAAGAAGAAGCATTAAAGAATATTCGCGAAGCAATTGAACTTTATCTGGAGCCCGTAGAAGACGATGCCACCTTCTCCGTCAATGCCGAACAAGTAGAAATAACGGTATGAAAGTTCCAAGCGTAAATTATCAGCAAGCCATAAACGTTCTTCACCGTGACGGCTGGGTTGTTGTCCGTCAAAAAGGAAGCCACATTCGCTTACAAAAACACGTTAACAATGAAACACTCAAAATTATCGTTCCCGCTCATCGGCCAATTAAACGGTCAACGCTATCTCATATTTTAAAACAAGCGCAAATCTCTATAGATAAATTCATTGAATTACTATAAAATTCCTAACCGCTTCAGCTAACTGGTGGGCACGTTCTATGAAGCTCACCCCAGTAGCTGAGCTCCGGCGTTAGATTAAAAAAATAGAATATTTGCAAAAAGATAGTAAATATATTATAATTACTCTGGAGAAATAAATATGGAAAAAGTATTGGTTAATTCAGATAAATATAATGGGCAATATGTTGCGATAAAAAGTGCCACTGATAATACCATTATAGGATCGGGCAATACGCCAGAAGAGGCTTTAAACAAGGCACTAAGAAAAGGCATTAAAAACCCCTTTCTTCTGTACGTTCCAGATGAAGGAATAGTACACATTTATTATGTTAGTTGAAAATTATCCTTTTACAATCACCAGGCCAGGAGATATTGCAAGGCCGTATATTCCAATCACAATCATTAACCCCGAAAATAAAAAAGAACTGAATGTATTTGCCTTAATTGATACTGGTGCCGATGAATGCGCACTACCAGCCTCGTTTGCCCCGCCATTAGGCCATAATTTACAATCAGGATATCAGAAAAAAATAAGCACGGGCAATGGCATAACTGTGGCATACAGCCATACAGTTTATATTAAAGCTTTTGATTTTCTAACGGAAAATGTGTTGATAGATTTTATGCCAAATCTACAAATACCATTGCTTGGAGTTAAAAGCTTCTTGAGTAATTTTACTTTAAAAATTGATTATACGGATAAAAATTTTTCAATTCTATAATCTAACAATGCGCTTCAGCGAATTTGTACCGCTGCGCGGCCCAAATCGCTGAGCTCCGGCGTTATGTGAAGATAAAAAAAGAAAGTAATAATAAAAATTATTCAGGATGGAAATGGAACAAAAAAATTCCATTTACTCCTTTACACTACTTAATTTTTATAATCGCTATTGTGTTAATTTTAATTATTTTGGAGCACTTTGTAGTAAACACAAATTTACTGGATAACTCAAAACTAATAATATGTATAATAGCACTAATTCTTATATTTGCATTTCACATAAGTCATCATTTTGTAGATGAAAATGAAGATAAAAAATAAAATAAAGCATATAACCACTTCATACACCTGACCGTTACCCGCGCCGAAAACGGCGCGTGCACTGGCAACTAATTTTTATGTGGGTTGAAAAATTATAAAAATCCATCACGTTAGAAAACTTGTATTTTAAATATTAGGACAATATGGTATAATTTCTTTAAAGGAGTTAATTATGCTGGATATAAAACCTTATGAGGAACAAATAAAAAAAATTTGCATTGAATTACAACTTAAACGATTGGATTTGTTCGGCTCTGCAACAACTGAAAATTTTGGGTCAAATAGTGATGTTGATATAATAGTTGAATTCAAGAAGGATGTTGATCTCAACCGATTTGACAGCTATTTTCTATTAAAAACCCATTTGCAAAACATTTTTCATCGTCCAATTGATATAATAATTGATGGAACAATTAAAAACCCTTATCTCAAAGAAAATATTTCCCAGACAAGGAAGAATATATATGCCTCATGAAATCAAGAAATATCTTTTTGATATTCAGCAAGCTATTGAACAAATAGAAACATTCCTCAAGGATAAAACCTATGAACACTTTATCGTTGAATCCATCCTGCAATCTGCAGTAGAAAGGCAATTTGAAATAATTGGAGAAGCCTTATATAGAATCAGGAAAATTGATGAAACTTATTTATCTAAAATTGCTGATGCGCACAAAATAATTGGCTTTAGAAACGTAATTAGCCATGGCTATGATATTATTGATTCTAATATAATTTGGGACGCCGTAAAATTAAACCTGCCAAAACTAAAAAATGAAATTAATAATTTAATGAGAATCTAACAAGACAATCCAGGTAATTTTATTCCGCGGCAAAGCCGTTCCATAAAATACCTGATTTTTATGTTATATACAATTAAAAGCTAAACATTATTAATAAGAAAAACATAACTTGGGAGGAGACATATGAAACTTAAGAAATATATAGCCCATTTTGCTTTAGTATGTTGCTTATTATGTATAATAACATCCTCTGGATGCACAAGCTTAATTTGGAGCGGTAAACCATTTCAACCTTTTCAACCGAAAATAGCAGAAGATGAAATTTGCATATTAACATATAATATAATTCAACTATGTATAACTATTGATGGTAAAAAAGGAATTAGCGGAAATAAAATAGGCCTGCCCTCTGGAAAGCACACAATTGGAGTTTTTTATAGAGATCGAAACTTAAATTATCAATCTGAACAAGCTGTCACTTTAGACTTCTACGGAGTAGCAAAACATGTATACGCTCTTTCACATAGTGTAGATTATAACAGTAAAAAAATTTATTATTCCATTAAGGATATCACAGGCAACAAATTTAGCACTGCATATATTGAACCAAAATCATGGAAAAAGCAGTAAAAATTATTTAAGCATTAAATTTAACATAATCAATTCACTTCAGCTAACTGGTGAGCACGCCAGGGAGCTCACCCCAGTAGCTGGGCTCAAGCGTTATGATCAAAAAATGAGAAAACATAATACAACTATTAAAAAAAAGGCCATCTATCTCACGGCAATAACTCCTGCGCTCGCTTTGACGATTATGACATGGTATCCGTTTTGGCTATTACTTCATACTCCTACAATCTGGTATGGGCTTTTAATTAAAATATCTGCTGGCTTATGGCTTATAATTTTTTTATAAATCTTATCTATGCCGCAGGAACAATAAAAATAATTGGTGAATCTGGCCCCGGGTTTCTTTTTAACGCGTTATTATTTTTAATCCGTAATCATTTTGTGTTACCATTTTGGATTGAATTATCTCTTGATTTCTTAATTTTGTTGATTGTAACAGTAAATTATAGAATGATTAAGGAAGCTTTATTAATTCAGTCAAACAAATTATAACGGAAAATAAATAGAAATATGGTATAATTTAGAACTAAGGAGAAAAATGGCATGCCGGAAATATGCAGATTTTTAGGAATAATAATATCAATGTATTATAACGAACATGCTCCTCCACATTTTCATGCTAAATATGGTGAAAGCCGGGCATCTTTTTCAATTGATGAATTAAAAATTATTGAAGGCGCAATGCCAAAACGTATTATTTCTCTTATATTGGAATGGGCATTTGAACACAGAACCGAATTGTTAGAAGACTGGTCATTAGCACAAAAGCATGAAGAGTTAAAAAAAATTAATCCACTCGTATAACAAGGAGTCAAAATGCATTGGATAAAAGATGTAAACTATATTGAAAAATATAGGCTAAAATTAAAATTTGAAAATAATGAGGTTAAAGAAGTTGATTTAGAAAAACATTTAAATGGCACTGTTTTTGAACCGCTTAAAGATATTAACTTTTTCAAAAAAGTATCCCTCAATTCTGACATCGATACCATTGTCTGGCCTAACAATGCGGATTATTCTCCGGATTTTTTATATAAAATTGGAAAACCAGTAAATAATTAAAATTATAACAAAGCAATCCAAGTAATTTTATTCCGCCCCGACTTTTTCGGGGCTCCATAAAATACCTGATTTTTGTGTTAGGAATATAAAAAAATGGATACAAGAATAAATGAATGGGCGAAATTAAAATTTATTGATCCTATAAGCACTCTTTCTCAATTAAGACGGAGCGTTGGTGGACGTAGATAAAAGAGACGGAGCGTTGGTGGACGTAGATAAAAGTATAAAAGAGGGGACTGACCCTATAAACTATTGACAAAATTAACGCCCCCCCTGCCTTATTATCCAGGATAATACGCGATAACACGCAATATAGGAAAGATATTTCGGTATGGCCTTGTGTTGGCGGTTTGGAAGCAAAACCAGCGCTAATAACAAGCAAAAAAATGATTGCCGCGGTAAAAGATAAGGATTAAAATAGAAACACGTATAAAAATCACAAAAACAAAAGAAAAAGTCTGTTGGTTGGCTTTTTCTACAGGCTCGTTAGGTGAAACCACTAACTGAATTCTGAAAAATTTATGGGCAATCAAGATTATAAAAGACCAGATATCCCCAAGAAGGCCAAACCTTATGCGTTGTTGTCTGTTTTCTTATTTGTTGTTTCCTCTTCCTTGACCTTTTTTGCTTTGGTATTTAAATCAATTCCTATTTTTATGTTTGCTCTCCCTTCCTGGGGATTATTAACTATCATAAAGGTTTTATACAATAAAATGGTTCCTCTGCCACTACGGAAAGAAATTAACGAAAAAATTCTTTCGCCTTTACCTGTGGACGAAAATAACCAAGAAAGCGTTTTAATTCCCGTTCGTAAACACTCCCGGAAAATTTACTACGGTATAGTTGTCCCCGTGATTGCAATCATCTTTCTTTTAGCGGTGTTATTCTTTGCAAATAATCATACTAATTTTACACTCTGGACTAACTTAATTTTTTTG
>JACQWU010000207.1 GCA_016209155.1 Candidatus Desantisiibacteriota bacterium
TGTTTCCACCGCAGCAAGAGGAGCTTCCAGTTTATAACGTATGCCTGGATTCATCCCGTATTGATAAATGCCCGGCTCTTTTGGTGTGGTTTTAAATATTAAAGTATCAAATAAATCAATACTCTTATAAGCATATACTCCCGAAAAAGAAGTAGTATCATCAAAATAATTAGCTATAGCCCATTTATTAAATATTTCCTTAAATGTTTCTGTAAAGCCATAATCAATTAAATTATCATTAATAGAAGTAACACCTTTTTCTTTATTTTTCACCAGACTATTTATAAAAGCATCACCACTAAAATGATCATTAAGATATGTCAGAAACATTAAAGAAACACCGTAATCCCTGACACTATCCTTCCAGGTCAGAAGATTATCATTAGAATTTTCAAAAAATGCTTTAAGGTGGCTTTTCTGCGGCCACATACTTCTACTGCTGAGATTATTTACAACTCCCGCAAGCTCCGAACAACCTTCCTCAAGCCATAATTCCTCATCAGGATCATAAAAACCGTGAATTTTATGCTGAAATTCATGGGCTAATATTGAATAAATTGATTCCGGACCTTCAGGAAAATAAATCCCCGGATCATCATCATAATGATCGATTGTAGGTTTAGAATCTTTCAACTTAACTTTACTTGATTCATAATAAACTTTACCATGCTCAAAAGTAGGATAAGCATCAAGATATATAATTTTACGTTCATTACTATGCAAATTATTTGTCCCGTCGGGATAATCATCCATTCTTGTAGAATACCCGCCCACCCAGGTTTTATTAATCCAATTATTTTTTAAAGCCAGATCATTATCTATATCCAGTAGAAATATCGTAACATGCTCATCATTGTCTAACCCTTTTTCCTGTTCCTGACCAAAGACATCCCTTGTCCTCGTATAAATATTAGAACTATCTGTTGAAAATTTTGCTGCAATTTGATCTACATCCGCCCCGGTAACATATCCGGAGGGATTGACATCAGCATCGTACCACACATCAAGAGCCACATAAATATAAATATTATCAGTTACCTTGCGGCAGACTGCGGATGTTTGCTGCCATTTAGTATTCTGAAAAATATTCCACATTCCCCTTACCTCTCCAAGCGTATCATATTGAACCTGACCGATCATTGAAACACGCCCGCGCTTCATTAGCTCATTTCGTGTAAGAGCGCGTAAAGGCATATCCTTTAATTTTTTTTCCATCACCCAAATCACCGGAACCCCGCACGAAGCCCCTGGCAAATAAGCAATATCATCAGCATGCAACCCGCTTTTTAGCAACAAAAAAAACAATAAAAAGAATATAGAATTTTTATTAAATTTTTTCAGCTCAAACCTCATTTCCTCATTTTCATCACATTCCAATTTATTGCAGTTCCATATTATAGTAAAATCACTTTTCCCCTGAACTTCCCTGGAAGGCTTTACTTCCGGAGGCACACCCATATACCACCTTTTTTTCTCACCGCTGGACAATTTTATTATATCCATTTCAACAAATAAAATATTTATTTTATCATCAATCGAATTATATAAAGTTATCTCCATATTCTTCAATATCTTATTCCATTTCTTAGATATAGCGGCATTCCATCTTATATTTTGAAACTGCTTATTAATCAGACTCTCAAAATTTTCTATCTTATCCTTAGAAACTATTTCCCACGACATAGGAGCAAGACTATATTTAGAAAAAATAGAAGCACTCGATAAAAAACCTGTCACCTTCATAAAACTATCCTTAAACTGCCCCATTTCATTAGCTTTCTCACCTACAAGCTGAAAGGTGATTTTATTAGTAGTCTGAATCCCTAAAATTTTTTTAGGAAAACCGCCCAGCTGAATAATTTTTCCATAAACATTAATCTTATTATCATAAATTTTTGCTTCTGATTTATTAATATACATATTAGACAAAGGCTCATCAGCCGCCAGCTTAAAATTTAAAGAAAGGCGGGCCAAATAAATTATTACTCAGTGCCTTTTTTTCAACTTTAATAACCTCAATAACATCCTCAACTTTTTCATTATTCAAAAAAGTTGAATATCTTTTACTTAAAATTGAAAACCCGTGCTTTTCCAGAGCTTTGGCAATCTCATCCTCCTCATTACCTGCTTGAGTCGAATATAATTTTTTCATCTTTTCAATAATATTTTTCACCTCAGTCATATCCATATCATTTGTTACCCAGTCTTCCTCAACCAATTCATTATCAACCATAATATTTATCTTCGCAACATTAAACCCATTGACAACTTTTTTCTCACTGGTTTTTATCACTTCAATTTTTTTATTTTTGATAACAGATGAAGAATCCTCTGCCGGTTTCTCCTGATTTTGCCCCGTATTCTTCATTTCCTCCTTTGCCTTTTCAGAAAGTTTATACCTGAAATAAAATTTTTTCTTATGAGAAATAAAATAACCTGTATCCTCTCCAAAAAGTGATACAGTTGAAGTCTTATTTTCCAGATCATCCATCCTCATATTATTTCCCGAAAAAAATAAAACAGTATTTATCATCCCCTCAAAATTAGTACTCCTCTCCACCTGCTCAATAACAATTCCCGGATAAACATAAACAGGACAAACCATAATAAAAACGATACAGTTTATCAAAAAATATTTTATCTTTAAATTTTCCATATTAATCCCATCCCCGTCACCCTATACCAAATCCTATCTATATTATTATATTATTTGTATTGTATTATGTATTGCTTATGTAGGGCAAGGCTTTAGCCTTGCATATATTGTAATTTAAATCGCCATAAAAAAACATACAAATAAACCTTAATTTCCCCGCACATCAAATTAAATTATAACACCGGCAGACAAAATGTCCAGAATTTTATTGAAAATTTAATCTTACCGATAATACTATAAAAACTCCTGCGAGAATCACAGTAAAAGCATGACAAATTCATTAAAATTTTAATGAAGAACCTGTAGGGCAAGGCTTCAGCCTTGCTAATCATGTAACTTTCTGTCTTTATCCACAAATATTAAATAACTAAAATTACTAATTGAGCATTGACAATTATAAGGGGATGCACCCACCAACTACCCGCAAGTTGACAATCAGGCTAGTTTATAATATATTTAGGAAATTAAAAAACTACAAAAATATAATACCTGAATCTGAAGTGCAAGATTCAGGTAATACCCTATTAAATCAAAAACATGATGAATACAAAAAAACATATTATACTTTTTTTAATCGGTGTTGCAGCCTGGTCATTTTTTTATATCATTGGCCTGCCGTCAGATTATTTTATTAATTGGAATCTGGATATGTCTGGTTAGAACTACCCATTATTGGTATGGCAATAAAAAAATTAAAAAATCAAAATTATAAATAAGGAGAAAATAAATGTCTTACAAAATAAATTTTTTTATAATTTTTATCATAATAGCGACTATTTCCTGTTCTCTGGGGTGCGGTTCAGGTTCAAAAAACAATAATTCAAAATCATCTTCATTAAATTCCACCCCGACTCATATTTCCGGATATGGTAATTTATTGGGTAGAATATTTGATAGCGCTAAAGTTCCCGTATCTAATGCTAAAATAGAATATTCACCTGATACATCCTCAATTAATAGCACTTATTCCGGACATTCTGATTCAAACGGTTATTATAGTTTTGAAGCGCCTCCCGGAACCGGTGTTATTAAAGTTACCGGTGCAGGCGGAACAGTGATATATGAACATATACCGGTTACAGTAGTTCAAAATGGAAATACCATAATAAAATTTCCTGAAGGACAAAAGGCCGCATTTACATTAGCACAGTTAAACACCACAATCAATGAAACAGTAACAAATAACTCCAGATGGGGAACTGTGGCGCTTACAATACCAGGCTCAACAGAAATAGTGTATTTTAACTTTGTTATTAATGACAAATGGGTGATTAAGAACACACCCATTGAAGCACAGCCGGCAGAACAAAATGGACAAAATATAACAATCTCTTTTTCTCTTGATCTCGGTGTTAATGACAGCACTGACGTAACATCCGCCCAGTGTTCCATGGATATTTCATCATACATTCTCGATGATAAACCGGCAGGCAAATTCACTTCATTTATCGGAGAAGAACAATTTATTGTTTCAAGCGGAACTTATGGAATTTATGAAGATATTGAAAATGCCCGAATTTCCAATACAAATGAGTTTAAAGATATTATGCCCGGGAAGTATAATAATGGGATGGTCTATGAATCAACGGCAAGCCATGATTTATCAAAAATTCCTAACCAGGACTGTAAAAAAAATGAATGTGTACTTGCGGCAGTTTCCAATAGTCTAAGACTTCTAAAAAATAAATTCAAACTTAATATTCCTGAAAGTTTTATGGAAATAAATAGTCTCAAGAAACCCTTAAAATGGACGTCAGCAGGATGCGATATTAGTAAATGGATTAGTTTAAAAAGAAATTATACCTGTTCATATATTCAAACTGAAACTACAAAAGATTTCCGAAGAATATTTAAAGCGATAAAAGAGGGAAAAGATGTGGAAATACAGGGCGGTCAGCTTGACGGGAATCTTGAACATGTTGCTATGATTGTTGCAATAACTGCATTGGATAATGGAGGTTATTCAATAAAAATTGCCGATGATACAAAACAGGACAAAGATGGAGGTTTTGTAATTCGTGAAATTAAATGGTACTGGGGTGATAATGACATATTGCATGGTTTTTGGCCGGCACCCTATCCAATGTATTTCCGTAAATTTGTTATTGAATCCCCTAATTAATGAAGAATCCTAAAGTCAAATTGCCACTATGCAGCCTTTAAATTAAATCCAATGAACATAACACCTTCCTTTAAACCATTGTTTTATTTCTTTCTCCATACTCTCTATATGAGTAATATCGGGATGCTGATTTTCTGAATATTGATACTTTGACCTTGAACACAACAGGCAGTCAATTTGCAATGGATAATTTTACATATAATACTGCTATTTGGTAAAACATCGTTATTTTGGAAAAGAAAGTATCAATATCTCAAGTGAGCAGGGTTATGAAATTGGCAGACCATCTCTTTTACTTTTGAAAGCCGATCAAAGCGGTACAAATATAAACATATTTGTTGGCGGAAAAAGCACTAACGGCGCAGGGCGAGTTTATTTGATTTGGACGGCTGTGCAATGAATAAAAGAAATAATATAGATCCCCGGTAGGACATACGTCCATGAGGTAGGAGCAATCTCCAGATTGCGATAATTTGCTCGATTAATCCTGTTAAAATCCTACCGCACACTCGATAACGCATTGATATTTAATATTTTAAAAATTTTTATTAGTGTCAATGCCATTGGACAGGCGTCCCGCCTGTCTACTATAGCGTCTTCAAATTTTTTATTGCATTTCAACTTTTATCCGTTATAATAATTTTATCATTCTGGTTCTTGTCCAAGATAAAACCTTACAGAAAGTAAAATTAAATTATGGCACCTAAAGCTACCATCTATAAAGTCACCCTTAACATCTCCGATATGGATCGCAACTATTACGCGCAGCACTCATTAACCCTGGCAAAACACCCTTCAGAAACCGACGAAAGACTAATGGTGCGCTTACTCGCATTTGCAATGTACGCCGATGAGACTTTGGCTTTCGGCAAAGGCATCAGCGAAGAAGACCCCGCACTCTGGCTTAAAAACCTGACCGGAGACATCGATTTATGGATAGAAGTCGGAAAACCCGACCAGCGCGTCATCACCAAAGCCTGCACCCGCGCCAAACAAGTCGCTCTTATCCTTTACGGATCCTCCGCCGATATATGGTGGAAAAATAATCATGAATCCTTAACCCATAAAACCAATTTAACCGTAAAACAACTCCCCTACGCAACCACACAGGCAATGGCCTCCATGGCCGGATGTAACATGGATTTAAATTGCAATATAGAAGACAACCAAATCTTTTTGATGAGCGATGAAACCACTCTTGCCATAGACCCCGTAATTTTACTCCAACCCAAAAACAAAATTCATCAAAAATAACCATTCCACATTAATCATAATATATTAAATAAAAATTAACCAACATATATTAACATGCGTTTACGTCAAATTCCCCCTTCCCTTTTCTTGACTAAACTAAAATTTTTTGGTATTATTCAAAAACTACCCAATAAAATGGCATCTGAAAAAAATTAGGATTTTATTATTTTTGAAGGGAGTTATCCAAAAAGGTGCAGAAACTACTTTTCCGTCATTCCCGCGAAAGCAGGAATCCAGTATTTA
>JACQWU010000208.1 GCA_016209155.1 Candidatus Desantisiibacteriota bacterium
AATTTATGCCATAATGAAACATATTTAACCAGATTACATATTAATGATTTAACAAATTATGATTGTTATACATGTCATGCAGGAAAAGGCTCTAATTACGGCAGCACTGCACTTAGAATAATACAGGAGTATAAAGCTAACGGGCGGCAGCCTGATAATAAAGCGGGATGCCCTGATTGTCATCCAAATGTGACGGGCGTTAAAAACGATCCGCAAACACTAAGTAATACAGCGCATGTAACTTTGCATGATCCAAATTCAAGTACAAGTAGCCCATGTAATATAGATTGTCATGTTGAGACTGATTTACCTGCAGTACATCATAACAATTTAACAAGCAGTTGTCTTACATGTCATGCCACTTATGCAAGAATTGAAGCACAAAATGCAATAGCAAAATATAAATTAGACGGAACAAAGGCAGGATGTAAAGATTGTCATGAAACCTTAGATCATACAACACTGCATGTTCCGAATCCGGCTACAAGCGCTACATGTATAGCAGCAGAATGCCATGGAGATAATCCTTTACCGGTAATACATGAACCGAATGACTGCTCTTTGTGTCACGGGGCAGGTGTAAGACAGGAAGTGCAAGATGCGATATTAAATTATAAAAATAATGGGACATTTGCCGGATGTAATGATTGCCATGCTAATGCAAATCATGGAGCCCTGCATACCATAAGCCAGAATGAAAATGCTTCATGTGTGAACTGTCATGTAGATCCTGTAGACCCTGAACCTAAGTATTTACCAAATATACATACTGCCAGCGGACAAAATATATCAACAAGCTGTCCCAGATGCCATTCTTCAGTTGATCCTAAAGTGCAGAATGCAATATTGAAATATAGTACTGATAAAATAGAAGAAAATAAAGCAATATGTAATGATTGTCATACCAACTTAAATCATGTAACACTTCATACCACAAATCCGAATACAAGTGTACCGTGCATGACCTGTCATATAGATACTGACCATCAGTATTTGCCGGATGTACATACTGCAGCCGGGCAAAATATATCAACAAGTTGTTCTAAGTGCCATTCTTCATTGGATAGTACAGTGCAGAATGCAATATTGAAATATAGTACAGATAAAATAGAAGCAAATAAAGCAGGATGTAATGATTGTCATAAGGGAGAAACAAGTCCGCATACATGTGTAACATGTCATGAAAATAATATAAATGGAAGAAGAGCGATAACTCCTGAATTCAGATTAAGATCACATCATGTAACAACAGTAAGCGTAACTCCGGATGATTGCATGGATTGTCATGATATAAGTAAACATGCACAAGGTACGGTATATTTAAAAAATGCGGATGGCGGAAGTGCGATAGCATATAATCCGGATAATACATCATCAGCAACGCCATTTTGTCTTGGATGCCATGACAGTGATAGTAAAAATTCACGGCCATTTAGTGATAATAATAAACCGATATCATCAGCTAAAAATTGGGATAGTATGGATATAGAAACAAAATTTTCAAATTTAGGGACAGCGGATTCCAATAAATATCCGCCGACAGTAGTACCGCCCGGACTTTCCGCAAAAGGGTGGAAATACAATACAGTACCAAATGAGAAAAAAGCATATTCGCCTCATGGGAATCCGTCAAACAATGAACCAAATGGAAATACATCTGATACACAAGTTGCATGTCTGGATTGTCATAACTCACATGGTTCAGGCTTACCGACAATAATAAAAACAACAGCAACGTATACACCGGCAAGTATTGAAGATTTCTGCTGGAATTGTCATTTGAATGCGCAAAATGCTCCGGATAAAGCATCAGCATATCTCAAAGATCCCGGAAATAACATTGTAAGAGATTATTATGGCGGTTACCGGTGGGGAGAAAATGACGGAACAGGATTTAAAGGTGACTGGCTGGGAGCATTTACATTTAAAAATGGCAGATTTATGAGCAGCCATTTCTTCCCAAGTAAAACTCATGATTTATCGAACACATGGAGTAGAAGCACTATTGGATGTACAGATTGCCATGATCCGCATGGAATAAATCCGGGACTTGCAAATGCAAAATATATGGTACCGATATTAAAAGGTACATGGCTTGTATCACCATTTAAAGAAGATAGACCTCCACTTACAAGTTTTGATAGCCATATGCCTGAAACTGTTCAAGAAGGAGAAGAAGGGTATGTAAATGGTAAAAAACCCAGAAGCCGTCCGGATTTAAATTTCAATAATCCGCCTGACCCGGGTGCCGGATATGCTGATGGTACCGGCGGTCTTGGACATGAAGGATTTTTTATTGAAGAAAATACATTAGGAGCATATGGTACTTATGCAAAGCATGATGAAAACAATAATATTACAATAAATAGAATAGCAGAAGATGACACAAAATTCGCTGGATTATGTTTAAAATGTCATACTAAAACGAATCTTAAATCCGCATGGAGCGGACATGGGGTGGTTAAAGGATGGGGCGGTGCAAGCAAGGACATCTTTACTTCTTCTATAGCAAACAATACACAAAATGAAGGAGAAGAAGGAAGTGATAATTTTTCATGGGGTGTTAAACTTCGAAGTCAGCAGTCTTCAGGATTCATCCAGAATGATTATCACCAATTTACATGTTCAAAATGCCATTCGCCGCACGCATCAAGATTAAAGAGATTAATGATTACTAATTGTCTGGATAACAAAGGTAAACATTCTGAATTTTCAGATATGTTGAGAGTGGGAGCTACAAATTGTCACAGCACATCAAGGGGCAACGGATGGAATGATGAAACTCCATGGATACCGGCAGCAACACCAGCAACACCTGGTACAGTTGATACTGCAATTCTTTCACCCGCAACATCAAATATTTTAACCGGGAATAATCAGCTAATGACATTTACCGCAAAAAATAATAAAACTTATAAACTTAAATATTATTATGTTGAATTAAGTTATAATTTATCCGCTTTAAATGTTACAAATTTAGTTTGCACTCCGGCCGCAAATTATACATCTTTAGATATCGCGAATAGAAAAATTATAATTCAATGGGAAGATGTTGATCCAAGAGTAGTATTAATGGTTAACTTTAGCTGTAATAGCAATAATGCCGGAACTTTTAATATAACTAAAAGTAAAATTGAATATGAAAACAATCTTGGACAAAAATATGCCGGGAATTGTAATTCTGCGGTTATTAATGTGACAGTACCTGATACACAAGCACCAGGCATACCGGCTAATTTATCAGGAACAGCAGTAAGCAAAAGTCAGATAAATTTAACATGGAGTGCGTCGACAGATAATGTTGGAGTAAAAGGATATAATGTTTATAAAAATGGAACAAAAATAGCGACTACAACAAGTACTTCATATTCAGCCAGCGGATTGTCATCAAGTACATATTATAAATTTAAGGTGTCAGCTTACGATGCTGCCGGCAATACATCAGGTTTCAGCACTGAAATCACTGTGAAAACTCTTTCAAGGTAGAGAGAATTATAATGTTTCTTTTAGGAGGTGATTATAATTATGAAAATTAAATATTCAAAACCGGAAATAGTAAGAACATCATTTATACATCCATGTTGAAATAGTATTATAAATACATTTTTTATGTTAAGATGTATTTATGAATAAAACAATATATATATATTTATTTTGCCTGCTATTTATTTTTAGCGGCTGCCGGGGTGGAATAAATTCCATTACAAAAAAATCAACTTTACCTGTTCAGAAAGTAAGCGGTAGAATTATTACTGATACAATTTGGGAAGGAATAATTGAAGTTGAAGATAAAATTTTTATTCCTGACGGGCTGACATTGACAATCAAACCGGGGACAATAATTCGATTTAGAAAAAATAATTATAAAAAATCAGGTCACGGAGATAATCGAATTTATGTCCAAAAAAATGCTAAAATAATTGCTGCCGGAGAAAAATTTAATAATATTTTTTTTACTTCAGCAGAAGCAAAACCGGGATCCGGTGATTGGCAAGGTCTGGAATTCCACCCTGAGAACTCCATTAGTATAATTAAATATTGCCGGATTGAATATGCTGAAGAAGCAATAATATGTGTTATTTCCTCACCTTGTATTTCTAATAATATAATCACAAAAAATAATAAAGGTATATGTATATGGCAAATGTCCATGCCTCTCATTACTGAGAATCTTATAACAGAAAATAATATAGGTATATTGTGTTCTTCAAAATCAAATCCGTCTATAACCTCCAATATTATCAAAAACAATAAAACCTGCGGAATTTCCTGCGAAAAAGGCGCTTCAGGTACAATTAATAGAAATAAAATTTTAAATAATTATACAGGGATAAAAAGTTTTTTAAATAATATATTAAAAATAGAAGAAAACATAATCAAAAATAATAATTTTGGAATTTACCAGCAGTCTGCCAAATCAGGTTCTATTTCCGGAAATACAATTGAAGAAAATAAATATGGAATATATAGTTTAAGAAAAACAGTTTTAGATATACATAATAATAAAATCAATAAAAATGAATATGGAATTTTTATCTGGGAAAGAACACAAGGACTAATCTCAAACAATAATTTTTCAAATAATAAGTTTGGAATTTATTGCGGTAAATCCTCACATATTGATATCTTAAATAATAATATAATTAAAAATGCAATTGGAGTTTTATGCGAATTTTCTTCTTATCCTATAATAAATTTTAATAACATATATGATCAAACCGATTATGATATAAAATTAGGAGAGAATCAATC
>JACQWU010000209.1 GCA_016209155.1 Candidatus Desantisiibacteriota bacterium
CAGCTAAAAACTAAATTGTTTTTATATATGAACGTTACCTTAATATGGTAGGAGCAATCTCCAGATTGCGAAATATAATAAAAAAAATCGCAAAATAAGAGCTTGCTCCTATTTCAATAAAAATTCATCCCTGCCATAGAAAGGCAGGTGTTAATGGCACATCCAGATATAAATATAGGAGTTAATACAAATTTTGAAACAGAAAGTAGTTATTACAGGTGTGGGAGTCATTACCCCGATAGGGAATTCAAAAGAAAAAATGTGGGATTCCCTGATTAATGGCATAAGCGGCGCGGGATTAATTACTAAATTTGATGTTTCTGAATATTCAAGCAAAATTGGAGCATTGGTTAAAGATTTTGATCCTTTAAAATATAACATAAGCAAAAAAGATGACAGCCGTCTGATAGATTTTATTAAATATGCAGTTGCGGCAAGTGTTGAAGCAACTCAAGACAGCGGTCTGGATTTTAATAATATAGACAGGACAAAAGTTGGGGTAATAATAGGTTCCGGGATAGGCGGAATTTCCTTTATGGAAGAGCAATGTGCAATCCTCAGGGAAAAAGGCCCGCGTAAAATCAGCCCATTTACCGTACCTCTTATGATAGTTGATATGGCAGCAGGACAGGTTGCAATACATCACGGGGTAAAAGGTCCTAACCTTTGTGTGTCGACTGCATGTGCCTCGGGTGCGCATGCAATCGGTGAAGCAGTGCGTATCATCCAGCATGGCGACGCGGAAGTAATGATTGCAGGCGGTACGGAAAGCGCTATTCAAGCAGGCCTTTTGACAGAGATAGAGACGGATTTTTGATAGGTGAAGGTGCCGGTGTAGTAATACTGGAAACTCTGGAGCATGCAAAAAAACGCAATGCCAGAATCTATGCTGAAGTTGCCGGTTATGGAATGAGCGGAGATGCATATCATATAACATGTCCGTCGCCTGACGGCTCCGGTGCGGCACTTGCAATGCAGTCTGCTTTAAATGATGCAGGGATAAATCCTGAAGAAGTAAGCTATATTAATGCGCATGGTACTTCAACAAAAATAAATGATTCCGGTGAAACATTAGCAATAAAAAATGTATTTAAAGAAAATGCTTATAAAATACCGGTCAGCTCCAGCAAATCTATGATGGGACATCTTCTCGGAGCGGCCGGAAGCGTTGAAGCAATAATATGCGCTTTAATCATAGATAATAACATAATAACTCCTACAATAAATTATGAAAATCCAGATCCTGAATGCGATCTTGATTATGTCCCCAATACAGCAAGAGCGCAAAAAGTGGATATAGCATTAACTAATTCACTCGGCTTTGGCGGACATAATGCATCACTTATTATAAGAAAAATTTAATATCTCAAAAAAAGGTAAACCGTGACCCTGGATGATGAACGAATAAATCAAATAAAGGAACTGCAGAAAAAAATTCATGTTGATTTTAGTAATACATTTTTACTGAATCAATCGCTTACGCACCGTTCTTATGCTAACGAATTTAAAGATATTAAAGTTCTTGATAACGAAAATCTGGAATTTCTGGGGGACGCTGTTTTAGGTTTAATTATATCGGAATATATTTATTTAAAATTCCCTGAATATAAAGAAGGGGACCTCTCAAAACTTAAATCCGTAATCGTAAGCAGAAGTATGCTTGCCAAATACGGCAAGGAACTCGGAATAGGAAAATATCTGCTTTTGGGGAAAGGTGAAAAAATAAGCGGAGGCAGATACAGGGACTCAATTATTTCCAATGCGGTTGAAGCACTAATAGGTGCTATATATCTGGATAGAGGCATTACTTTATCGCGTGATTTTGTTTTAAGTGAATTAAAAGAGAAGATAGATTTAGCATGCAGTGAAAAACTTCTTAAAGATTATAAAAGTATATTACAGGAATATACCCAGCTGTATTTCAAGCAAAAGCCTATTTATGAAGTAGTATACGAAAAGGGACCTGATCATATTAAAGAATTTAAAGTCTCAGTGTCAATAGATAGGAATGTTTATGGAGTAGGCGAAGGTAAAAGCAAAAAAGAGGCTGAACAGAAAGCGGCTTATTTTGCTTTATTAGAATTAAAAGTAATTTCCACTTAATTTAAATCATGAAAAACCATTATATAATTCCAATTTTTCTCACGCGCCAGGGATGCAAATCAAGATGCATATTCTGCAGTCAGGAACACATAACGACAAAAGATGAATTAACGCAGGATATTTCCGCAAAGATTAAACATTATTTATCCACAATTCCGGAATCAGCTAAAAACGTGGAAGCGGCTTTTTACGGAGGGACATTCACAGGACTTGATTTTATATCTCAGGAAAAACTTCTGAGCCAAATAACCCCATTTATAAAAACCGGACTCCTCTCTGGTATTCGTATAGCAACACGTCCCGATAAAATCAATCAGACACAGATTGATTTTTTAAAATCCTTTCATGTTAAAACTGTTGAATTGGGTGTGGAATCTATGAATGATAGAGTTTTAAAAAATTCACATGTAAAGATGATGGCATCTCTTTTGCCTGATTTTGTGCGTATACATCCTGTGCTTGTGCTTAAAGGAAGCGGACTCGAAACCCTGTATAAACAGGGAAAATACAAACCGCTGACATTACAAAAAGCCGTAAATAACTGTCTGTTTTTTTTAAATGAAATGGAAAAGAAAAACATAAAAGTTATCAGGATAGGGCTTTACCCGTCAGATGAACTTCGTACAATGGGTGTAATAATTGCAGGACCTTTTCATCAGGCATTCGGAGAGCTTGTTATAGATGAAAAATTTTACCGTATTATCACCAAAGAAAAAGAAAAAAAAACATATAAAAATTCTATTCTGGAAATAAAATCAAATCAAAAGGACTCATCAGCTATACGCGGCCAGCACAAAATAAACATTAAACATCTTAAAAAAAAATATGGATTTATGGATATAAAAATCTCAGAAAACATAAAAATGAAAAGAGGATCAATCGGTTTATTTCGCTCTGATATAAAAATTACTTAAAAATGCAGTGCGAAGCTTTAGCTTCGCCAAATCCACGTCAAGGATAATTTCAATCGAGTTTAATACCCCCTGTCACCCGTTATAATGCTTGTTACAAAATCCTGAAAATTTCCTTTTCTTTTAAGCATATTATAACTTAAACGTGTAAAGTTAAAAACAAACCAGCTTATTTTTCTTGCTTTTTGAAAAGGGATAACTATTTCTTTATATATAGTCTCATTATATTTATTAAGCGAAATATCTCTATTTAAAAAATCAAAAATACATTTTGCCGCAAGCTTCCCGCTTTTTACTGCATAATAAATCCCTTCTCCCAGGAAAGGATCAACCAAACCTGCCGCATCACCGGCTAAAATAATTCTATCTTTAATAAGATTCTGTCTTCGTCCGCCCAATGGAATAATAGCGCCGCGTCTTGTAAACATCCTCTTTCTATCACTAAATCCCTGTTTTTTTATGAATACCTCCAGATACATTTGAATATTCTTCGGATGTTTTACTGTATATACTCCAATAGAGAGTCTATCTTTACACGGGAAAATCCATCCATATCCGCCGGGTATGATTCCAAAATCAAAACATAAAAAATCATTATATAATTCACACTCACTATCATTTATCTCAATTTCAGTTATAATTGATACTTTCTTATCAGGATATTCCATGCCAAAAAATCTGGCAGTAGTACTTAATGCGCCATCCGCGCCAATCACAAAACGTGAAGATATCCTTTCCTTTTCTGTTGATATGACAATCCCATCAGATTGATTTTCTATTGATGTTACCTGACAATTATCTCTGAATTCCACTCCTTTTTCTATTGCCTTTTCCGCTAAAAATAAATCAAATTTTTCCCTTTTAACCGTAAACCCGACATAATCTTTCTGTTTAAGCTCCAAATATTTGGAAGAATTAAAGAATATTCTTGCTGTTTTTATTTTTTTCTCCAGAACATTATCAATATTAAAATCAAAAAGCCTGTAAGCTTTGAGAGATAACCCTCCGCCGCAGGCTTTAAAACGTGGAAATTTTTTCTTATCAAAAAGGATAACTTTTAATCCATTTTTTGCAAGCTCATATCCTGCTGAACTTCCGGCAGGCCCTGCTCCAATTATAGCTACGTCATATGTCATAATAAAAAATTTTAAACTTTTTTTACAAATAAGTCAATAAAAACTATATCTATGCCGAAATTTTTCATCTTGCAAAAAATGAAACTCCAATATTGTAGGGGCTTGATTTATCAGTCCTGTAAACGGATTCGATAAATCTTCATATTTAATTAAAATATTATCTGGTACATTTAGCATGGAATTTCCAGAAACTGTTCAACATGATAAGAAAGTATATTATCCAAATAAAAAACATGATTGAACCAAGCATTTTGTCAATTAAAAGTTTTATTTATGTTGACACAGTCTATATTTTTGGATATTATACAGAAACTATATAATAATATGTTAGAAAGACGCTTCGCGCAAGAAGGGAAAAATGAATATTTACGAAATATTAATTACTGAATTAAATAAAATAATAGGATTTCTCGAAGTGTCAGATAAATCTGTCTTTGAATTAATAAAGGATAATGATCGTTTTGGAATTGGAATTACAATCAATAACCTTTATAATAATAATTATGAGGAATATAAAAATCATTTATGCTCTTCGGGATTAGCACTTGGATTTTCCTATTTTGAAAGTTATACATATGATGTATTTCAAAAAATACTAAAATTAAAGCCAGAATTAAATAATCATAAAATTACACTTAAATATGTAATTGAAAATTCAGTGAATTTGTTTGATAAAGCAATTGAAGATTATTTAAGAAGTGTTGGCTTCACAGAAGTAATTAAATGTTTGGAAAAGGAATTAAAATTCTTTGAAAATGGAGAATATGATGCGCTTATGTTTGTTTATAATATTAGGAATTGTATAATGCATAATTCAGGTAATGCTGACGTTAGATTAAATCAAAAATATAATGTTGGAGAAAAAATTAAACTTAGTTCTGGTGATGTAAATGAATATGGATTAATGGCAAGAAAAATAGCAAAATCTATTTGGGAAAAATATCAAAAATGGGAATTTCTAATCGGGTAATCGGGGGCTCTAAGTCCCCCAATCCCCACACCACCTGGCATGCGGCTCCGCACCAGGCGGTTCATTGCAATCACTTTGGATAATGTCGTGCAATCCACATTTCTCTTACACTTACCAGCCCTTGTTCTTT
>JACQWU010000071.1 GCA_016209155.1 Candidatus Desantisiibacteriota bacterium
GGGATTATAATAAACAATAATGGTAATTATTGTATTAAACTTCAACATAATAATAATTATATAAAGGGTAATGAGGAATCTATCCAGGTAGATTCTATACAAAAAACTATTAAATGGAATAAGAGTACAAAAATAATTAAATTTGAAGTAAGTTCAGGACATCATCTTAAAGATAAAATAAACAACAATCTTCTCCCATATTGGCTCAAATGGAAAAACAGCAGACTGAATTGGGAGGAATGGAAAAAAAATAATTTAGCCGGAAAAAATATAAATCGTAAAAAACAAGGAGATAAAGCTTTGGGAGATTCTCCTTCCGGCATGAATTTAAGAAAAGTAGAATTAATTAATCAAGTGTCTGCAAGAGATATATCAATGTGTTACTCTATTTCTCCGGATAATAATTGGTTAATTTTTTTCCCTGATGGACTTTGGCAGGGGAACAACTTCATTTTATTTAATTTGATTAAATACAAACAAATTCCCGTAAAATGGGAAGAAAATATTAAAGATTGCAGTACTATTAACTGGAATATTTTCTGGAAAAGTAATCAGGAAGCTTTTTTTTGTGAAAATAATAATCCGCCTTCTTCCTGCTACAAATTAATTTTAAATGACTCTGAAGCTTCTGTAATCAAAACTCTAAATTATAATGATAAAAACGCTAAATTTATATCTATAATTGACAATAAATGTGAAATTTTTTCAAGCAGTGATTCATTTGAATTTCAAAAACTTCCCCGAAAACATCCTGAACTGCAATTTAAGGAAACTGAACAGGATTTAAAAATTTATTACAATAAAAATTTAATAACTGCTCACAAATCAGACCCTCCTTTCCGTCCTTATTTTCATTCAGTTGCATTTTCCCCAAATAAAAAATTCGCTTTTTATTGCGTTGATTGGGAAGGCAGTTCGTTCGGCAATACTCAGGCTTCTTTATATCTTTTAGATATTCTGAAAAAAAAAGTTACGCTAATCGATGAAGATTTTATTACTGACGATCCTCTCTTTATGATATGGACAGGTGACAGCAAAAAATTTATTTATAGAAGACCGGGCAATAAAGAACTTTTCTGGAAATTAATTTTAATATCTTTTGAATGATAGAATAATATAAAGGATATTTAAATTGATTAATTATAAAACAGGACAACGCTTTATAAGTGAAATGGAGCCGGAACTCGGACTTGGCATCATTAAAGAGATTGATGAACGGTTTGTCTTGATTCATTTCCCTCAAAGCGATTGTAAACGAAAATTTGCTATTTCTTCATCTCCCTTAAAACGCGTCGAATTTATGGCCGGAGATATTGTTAAATCTCGAACCGGAGTAAGCTTCCAGGTAACTTCAATACATTCACATGACGGTATTATAATATATTATGGAAATAATAATAAACTACCTGAAAACGAGTTATCCGACAATATAAGTTTTTCAACACCTGAAGGCCGCCTTATAAGTGGTTTCATAGATAATAATAAGGATTTCAATTTAAGATATAAAACATTAATAAACCGGTACAATTCCAAAAAATCAAGTATTCGCGGCTTTATTGGAGGAAGAATAGATTTGATTCCGCATCAGATCTATGTATCACACGAGATTTCTTCCCGTCATATCCCCCGCGTGCTCCTGTCCGACGAAACAGGTTTGGGGAAAACCATTGAAGCATGTCTGGTTGTTCATCGTCTCCTTTTGAGCGAGAGAATATGCAGAGTTTTAATATTAGTCCCGGATTCACTGGTACATCAATGGTTTATTGAACTAATGCGCCGCTTCAATCTTATTTTTCGTATTTTTGATAAGGAGCATTGTGAATCAATTGAATTATCCGATAATACCGCAAATCCATTTCTGGAAGATCAGCTTGGTCTTTGCAATATAGATTTTTTAACCTCAAATCCGAAATGGGGGAAAAAAGCCATTGAAGCACAATGGGATATGCTCATAATTGACGAAGCTCATCATCTAACAGTTAAAAGTCCCATGTATAACATGGCAGAAGAGTTAAGCCGTGCTTCTAAAGGTTTGATGCTCTTGACAGCAACTCCGGAACAACTTGGACATCTCAGCCATTTTTCACTTTGAACAGGAAGAAAAACAATATTTGAATACAGTTAAAATTATCAATAAACTTATAGACAGTAAAAATTCTAATATAGAAGAATTAATTGATCAAAACGGTACAGGCAGAGCTGTATTTCGTAATACTCGAACCTCAATATCAGGCTTCCCGAAACGAGTTGCGTATATGATTCCGCTTGTCGGCAGTGAAGAAGATTTAAAACTTCAGACTTTTGAATTTATCGCTGATCAGGACAAAATTGAAAAAGAAATTACTTTTAATTACAAAAAGGATCCCAGGATAAAATGGCTTGTGCAATTTCTAAAAAAGCATAAAAATGAAAAAGTTTTGCTTATATCTCATTCAATTAAAAAAGTTCTTGCAATTGAAGAGGTTATAAAACATAACAAGATACATATAGCATTATTTCATGAAAAATTAACACTTTTACAAAGAGATAAAAATGCAAGCTGGTTTGCACAAACCGGCGGAGCTCAAATTCTGATTTGTTCTGAAATAGGCAGTGAGGGCAGAAATTTTCAATTTTCACATCATCTTGTATTATTCGATCTGCCGCTTAATCCTGAACTGCTGGAACAGCGAATAGGACGGCTTGACAGAATCGGACAGCAGCATGTAATTAATATTTATATCCCCTATATTATTGGAAGCGAATATGAAATAATTGCCAGATGGTATCATGAAGGAATAGACGCATTCAAAAAGAATACCCCCGGAGTGTATCAGCTTTTTCAGGAATCGGGAGAAAAGATAAAAAAACTTGCGCTGGGAAAAAAGTTTTTAGATTTAAACCAATTTCTAAAATTCACGCAAAAACAATATGCCGGTATTGCGCAAACACTGAAAAAAGGAAGAGACCGTCTTCTGGAATTAAATTCCTTCAGACCAAAAATAGCTGAAGGTTTGATAGAAAAAATAAAAGAAGCTGATACTCTTGCCAATCTTGAAGAATATATGATTGAAATTTTTCATTTGTTTGGAATTCGGGAGGAATTGATTTCGGATCGTACTTATAAATTAAACCTGGCGCTTTTATCAAGTCCTGAATTCCCTCTGCCATCATACAAAAAAAATGAATTAATAGTAACCTTTGACAGAAAAACCGCACTGGAAACTGAGGATATAGAATTTTTAACCTGGGATCACCCAATGGTTTTAGGAGCTATGGATTTAATACTTGCTTCTGAAAAAGGGAATTGCACAGCCGGCATCTGGTCTTGCAAAAAAACTAAAGAAATTTTACTGGAAGCTGTTTTTGTTCTTGAATGTGTTGCTCCGAAATACCTATACATCGACCGTTTTTTACCCCCTGCCCCGCTTCGAGTTATAGTAAATCATTTGATGCAGGATTGCACTAAAAAATATCGAGCGGACTTAATTACAGAAAATATTGAAAATACCGGAACAGTAAAGATATTGGATAATGCCGTGATGAAACAGGAATTACTTCATGCAATGATTAAAGAATGCAATAAAATTGCAGATAAAAATGCTCCTGAAATTATTGATAACGGACTTAATTTAATGAAAGCAGTTCTCACCGGGGAAGTTTCACGTCTTGTAGAATTAAAAAAAGTGAATAAAAATATAAAAGAAGAAGAAATTTCAATTCGCAGGCAGGAAATGAAGTTATTGGAAAAAGCCATACTTTCATCCAGACTCAGATTAGATTCATTACGATTAATAATATCTTAGTATACCATTTAACCACCATAGCTATCAACTATCAGCTTTCAAGCTAAAAACCTTCACTCTGAGTTATATTTCAATTTCATTTGCTTTAAATTTCTCCGTCGTTTCTCTTCTCTATAATTATTTCCCAGTCAGTACGGTTAATACTTTTAACTTCCAGCACCTTATGCCCCTCGTATTCAATCGTTTTCGGCACTTCAATAACAGCCTGTTCATAATCAATAATAATTCTTAAAACCTGACCGACTTCAAGCTCTTCCAGCGCAACTTTTGTTTTCACAAAATTATCCGGACATACTGTTCCTTTTAAATTCAGTTCTTTATCAATTTTATGTTCCTCAATAAATTTGCCGTTTAAATAATCTTTTGTTTTAGAATATTTTGGATTCTTAAAAATTTCATCTGCTTTTCCATACTCAATAATATTTCCTAAATATAAAAAAATAACATAATCCGCAAGCCGCTTTGCCTGCCTAAGATTATGAGTAACAAGTACTATTGTATATTTATTTTTAAGATCCAGAAAACGCTGTTCAATTTTCTCTGCAGAAATAGGATCAAGCGCTGAAGTAGGTTCATCCCCCAAAATTATTTCAGGATCTGCGGCAAGTCCGCGCGCAAGGCATAATCTCTGCTGCTGCCCTATTGACAGTTTTGATGCGGGCCCGGAAAGCCTCTCCTTAACTTCATTCCATAAACCTGCCTCATTTAATTCATGCTCTACAAGCTCATCAAGTTTCTTTTTATTTTTTAATCCGTGTATCCTCGGACTATAAGCAACATTATCATAAATCGACATTGGCAGAACCTGAGGTCTTTGTGAAAGCAGTCCCATTTTTTTCCGAAGATGAGTAACTTCAATTTTTTCATCATAAATATTTTCACCGTCAACAAAAACCTGTCCTGAGACCATAACCCCGTCCTGAAGATCAATTAAACGGTTAAATGATTTTAACAATGTCGTTTTTCCACATCCCGACGGCCCTATTATTACCGTAATTTTTTTATCAGGAATATCTATATTTATATTATTCAATACCTGATGTTTTTCATACCATACATTCAAATCCTTAATACTTATATGAGTTTTAAATTTCATTTTTCTCTCTCCCTATTATGTAGGACAAGGCTTTAGCCTTGCAAATCCTGCTAATATTGTAATTTAAATCAAGCATAAATGCTTGCCCTACATAAAATCACGCATCATTTATACCTAAAAACCTAAACACCTGCTTCACTTAACAATATTTTTATTAAATTTTTTCGCTAACATTCTTGCCGATATATTTATAAACAAAATAATAATTGTCAGTATCAGCGCTGAAGCATAGCCGCGTTCCTGAACTTCAGGGAAAGGTGTTCCCAATTGAAAAAATATCGCAAGAGGCAAAGTCGCAACCGGCTTAAACAGAGAATATGGCAGATAATCCGTAAAACCCGCAGTAAAAAGAACTGCGGCGGCATCACCGATAGCACGGCCGAACCCAAGTAAAACTGCCGTAAGAATTCCCGGCATCGCCTGTTTAAAAATTACTTTTACCGCAGTCTCCAGTTTTGTTGCACCAAGCGCATAAGATGCTTCCTTAAGTTCCTGCGGAATCATCTTTAAAACTTCATCCATGCTTCTTGCCATAATCGGAATAATCAAAAATCCTACTGTTATTATCCCTGCAAGAAGTGAAGCCCCAAATCCAAAAAAAACCATTAAAACAAAACCGAATGCGCCATAAACAATAGACGGTATTCCCCACAATACATCAAGCGAAAAACGTATGAAAAATGCAAGCTTTGATTTCCTTTTTAAATATAAATTCAAGTAAAAAACTATTGGAACACTAATTAAAAAAGCAAACAGAGTCGCACCCAGCCCCAGAACAATGGATCCCAGGATAGCATTAAGTATTCCTCCTTCTTTACCTAAATAATATCCGCCTTTTGGAGTTTTAGTAATCATATCAAAACTTAAAGCCGGGAATCCTTTTAAAAATATAGTTACTAAAATAAAAACTATACTCCCAAAAATTATGAATGTTGAAAATATCATTAATCCTTTAAAAATATTTTCTTCTATTTTTCTTTTATCCAATTTCTACTCCTTTTCATTCATTTTCCGACTTAAATAAAATTCCCCACCCTATAATATTAAATAAAATTGTAACAACTAATAAAATAAGCGCCGCAAGAAGAACACTGGAATCATATAAAGGAATAGACATCATTTCTCCGTAAGTATTAGCAATTAACGCCGGCAAAGGATATGCCGTATCAAAAATGGATTTTGGAAATTCCTGAATACTGCATCCTGCAACCATTAAAACCGCTATCGTCTCTCCGAATGCGCGGGATATACCAAGTATTATTGCGGCAATAATGCCCGGCCATGCTTTTTTTAAAACTACAAATTTTATTGTCTGCCATCTGGTTGCGCCAAGCGCAAGCGATGTTTCTCTCATCTCAAAAGAAACTGCTCCCAGCACCTCTCCCATAACAGATACCATAAGCGGAGAAATCATTATAGCCAGAACAATACCGCCGCTTAATGCGCAAAAACCCGTGTAATTATCTGAAACAAACGGAAAAAACGGCAAATTTTCACTTAAAAAAGGCATAAGATAGTCACGAACAAAAGGCACAACAGCAATCACTCCCCACACACCATAAATAACAGGAGAAATACCCGCAAGCAAATCAATTACCGGTTTAGTAAATTCTTTCACACGTTTAGGCATATATTCAGAAAGATACAAACTTGTCAAAATACTTACCGGTACGGCAATAAAAACAGCAATTAAAGTAACCCATAGCGTACCTAAAATAAAGCCCGCCATACCAAATTGACCTGTTGTGGGATGCCATTTGCCTGATAAAAGTAACTGCCATAAATTTTGTACTCCTAATATCGGCTTAGCTTTTTGATATAAAATAAAACCAATTAAAAAAGCTAAACTCAATATAAAAACACAAAATGAAAACATAATTTTTTTCGCAATTGCATCTTTAAATTTTCGGGTATTCATTTAACTCTTTTCTTTTACAACCTGTGTGTCTGCAATTCAGACAGCAGAACCGATATATCATGTATGACTTAAAATTATTTAAATATCAACCTTACCAAATCTTATGTAGGGCAAGGCTTTAGCCTTGCTTATCAGGTAATTTAAAGCAAGCATGAATGCCTGCCCTACATAAATTTACACAATATTAATAATCAAGAGGCAACCGCGATTATTTTATTTTATTTCATTTAATACTTTCTCTCTATCCGCTTTTGCAAGTGACAGACTTGTTCCCACTTCGTCAACAATTTTTGTACCTTCATCAGAAAGAGCAAACTCAATAAATTCCTTTACTAATTTTTTAGGTTTGCCTTTTACAAAAAAATAATTTTTTCTTGTTGCAGGGTATCTTCCCGCCCTTATTGCTTTTACTGCTTCATCACGGTTGGTGTACACTTCATCAGAATCAGCAATCCCGTTTTCATTTGAATCAATAGGCACTATCCTTGCCCCGCTTACTATAGAGCCGTCTCTGGTAAAAATATAGCTGAAATTGTTATATCCAATACCGATTGGATCTCTTGTTGCCGCCTCAAGTAAACCCGGGTCACCATAAATTCCAACACCTCTTAAATCTTCCTGCTTTTTGCCAAAATATGCTGCCCATGAAGCAGCGGCGCCGCAGGCATCTGAACGTGTATAAACATGTAATTTTTTATTTACTTTACGTTTAACTATACTATCCCAGGTTGTCACCAGCCCTGAAGCATAAATATCTATCCAACCCTGTTTCTTTATACCTTTTTTCAGCAAATCCTGCAATACCGGATTTTTATTGCTTACTACAGGGAAAACAGCATCATGCAAAACATATACAGGTAAAATTCCTTTTTTCATTTCTGACGGATCAACTTCTCGGGAAACCATTCCTATATCAACAAGACCGAAAATAGCATCAGACGCGCCTTTACCCGCGCCCCCTGCTGAAACATCGATTTTTACACCGGGATGCTTTTTCTGAAACGCCTCACTCCATGCCACAGCAGTAGGATAAATTGCCCATGCACCGGAAAGCGTTATTGCATCCTCCGCCCTTAAAATACCGCCTGATATCAAGATAAAACTTATCATCAATAAACCGCTAATTATTTTTTTCATTTTATCATCTCCTTTAAAATTGTAAAGTTACCTGCCCGATAAAAGCATTATTTTTTATATTTTTAACTTTCTCATCTTTTCGTTCATAATTAATCTGTAAAAATGCCCATTTATTAAAATACCAGTTCACACCATAAGTATAAACATCGGTTTCATCCTTTTGAACTTTATCCTTACCGTTTGTATTTGGATCATAACTATCATATTTCAATACGCCCTGAAACGTTTTAGGAATAAAAAAATAACCGGTTTGAATATACCATCCATCCCTATTGATTATATCATCTTTACCTTTTATATATTCACCCTTTATTGAAATATCCTCTTTTACAAAAGCAATTTCAGCTCCTGACCTAATTCGAGTAGCTTTCTTTGTCAGGGCACTCGATAAAGTATAACTTCCGTTATAATATGAACCGCCAATAGATATTTCCTTCAAAGGATGAAAAACCAATCTCCCGACTAAATCTTTTCGATTATTCAAGTCTGGTTTATTTGTACCTGAACCATTAAATACTCCAAAAGCATAATCAATCGGACCAAAACCTTCTCCTATTAAAATGTTTCCACCTGCCTGAATCCCGACATCACGGCCATTCTGGTTGCCAATTACATCTTTCCCGCGCGCCGCCAATGCTTCAACTACCTGAGATCTATTAATCGTCTCCAATTTTGTGTTTGAATTTAAATTTTCCTGACTAAAAGGAATAAAAAATTGTCCAAAGTTTATTCGCAGGGATGAATTAACCTTAAAACCCAAAATCGCGTCTAACAATAATGGACCTGATGTAGGGAAATCAGATGTTTTAGGAGTAACTTTATTAACAACCTTATCGGTTTTTCCATCACTATCTTCATCTTCAGTTGTTAATGTCGTCGAAGTTACACTGGTAACCGCCGCTTTATTTTTATAATCTCCCCCAAACTCAAACTGAGTCCGGTAATCAAACCGTTCAGTAATATCTCATTGGATATTAAACCTGGCCCGCCTGATATCAAAAGTATCATTAATACTCTTGTCATTTCGATAACGCAATTGTGTGTAACCGCTTATCTTGATCGGCTTACCTGCAATCACGACAAACTCCT
>JACQWU010000194.1 GCA_016209155.1 Candidatus Desantisiibacteriota bacterium
CAGATAGACATAATCATTCCTTTGCATTAGGCCCAACGCATGAAGAAGTGATTACAGATCTGGCAAGAAACGAAGTTAGTTCTTATAAAATGCTGCCTGTTCTTTTTTATCAGATTCAAACAAAGTTCAGGGATGAAATAAGACCGCGTTTTGGAGTAATGAGAAGCCGTGAATTTTGCATGAAAGATGCATACAGCTTTCATGCAGATGAATATTCTCTTGAAAAAACTTATAAAAATATGTACGAAGCTTATTCCACTATTTTTAAGCGCTGTGGTCTGTCTTTTAGAGCTGTTGAAGCAGATACAGGGGCAATCGGAGGTGCTGCTTCTCATGAATTTATGGTGCTTGCGGATTCAGGGGAAGACAGTGTGGTCTTTTGCGAAAACTGCGGATATGGCGCGAATATGGAAAAAGCAGTAAGTAAAAATATTTTAAGTGCAAATGAAGATTCTTTACTGGATATGGAAAAAGTCCATACTCCCGGAATTAAAACTATAGAAAATTTAACGGATTTTTTTAAAATATCCGGTGATAAATTTATTAAAACTCTTATTTATAGTACGGACCAGGGAAAAGTAGCTGTATTAATAAGAGGTGATTATGATGTTAATGAGATTAAGCTTAAGAATTACCTTAAGTGTGATTTTATCGAATTAGCTGATGAAGAAACCGTTAAGCTTATAACAGGTGCGCAATCAGGATTTGCAGGGCCTGTCGGAATGAAAGATATTAAAATTATTGCGGATTTTTCTATAAAAAACAAAAAAAATATGATTTCAGGAGCAAATGAAACAGATTATCATTTAAAAAATGTTAATATCGAAAGGAATTTCAGGATAAATGAATTTGCGGATGTCAGGATTTTGCGTTCATCAGGTGAATTATGCAATATTTGTGAACATGAATTAAAAGTATGTAAGGGAATTGAAGTGGGGCATATTTTTAAATTAGGGAAAAAATATAGCAATGCAATGAAAGCTGTATTTCTGGATGAAAAAGGTGAACAAAAAGTCTTTATTATGGGATGTTATGGAATCGGGGTGTCGCGTACTGTAGCGGCGGCAATTGAACAGAATAATGATGAAAACGGAATTGTCTGGCCTATGCCTATCGCTCCATTTCAAGTAATTATCATCCCGACAAATATGGAAGATGCAAAAATTAAATCAACATCTTTAGATATTTATCAATCCTTAATTTCAGACGGAATCGAAGTTTTACTGGATGACAGAAGCGAGCGGCCGGGGGTAAAATTTAAAGATGCTGATTTAATAGGTATTCCCTTGCGTATAACTCTCGGGAAAAATTTTTTACAGAATAATAAAGTTGAGATAAAAAAAAGACAGAGCGGTGAGATGATAAATTGCGAGGCGGCTGAAGCTGTGATAATGATAAAGGACATAATAAACAAAGAGCTTAAGTTGACTGATTCTTGAGTCCAAATCAAAAATTAAATATCAAATATTAAAATTATGGTGTCCTGCGGACAAGTATTTTAAAAAAATGTCACGGAGTGACAGAATAATTTTGATTTTTAATATGTAATTTTAATATTTGATTTTTGATATTTAAATTAAGATGTATAGATAGAATTAATGCAGGGAGGATTTATTTTGATTCCTTTAATAGAAAAGCTAAAGGAAACAGTTAAGCCGGTAATTGAAGCGGCAGGGCTTGAGCTTTTTGATCTGGAATTAAAAAGAGAATTAACGGTCATAGAAATTATATAGGCAGAATAGAAGAAGTAAGTAATGAATATGTGGTAATTAATATTATTAATGATGGAAGAATGAAATTAGGTTACAATGAAATTGCCAAAGCAAAACTGGAAATAGAATTTTAAAAGAGTCAACGAAGTGGTTTGAAAGGGGATTTTAGCATGGCTAGCGAATTAGTATATCTTTTTGAACAGATCGCCCGTGAAAAAGGTATTGAAAGAAACATACTTGCACGTGTAGTTGAGTCTGCGCTGGTCTCAGCTTCACGCAAGAATTTCGGTATAAATAACCTGCCGATTCATGTTGATGAACAGGGAAATTCTGTGAAATTTATGTGCAAAAAAAAAGTTGTAACAGAAACCCATACAAAACTTCTTGAAATATCAGTAGAAGATGCTTTAAAATTAGATCCGGAGATAAAATTAAATGATAATATACTTGTTGAGCTTGATCTGAAAGATTTTGGACGAAATGCGGCACAAACAGCTAAGCAGGTTATTATCGCAGAGAGAGAAATTCTTTATAAAGAATTTAAGGATAAGCAGGGAGAAATAATTTCCGGAGTTATCCATCGTAAAGATGCTAAGGGATTGATTATCAACCTTAGAAAAATTGACGGTGTATTACCTAAAAAAGAACAGGTACCCGGTGAAAGCTATAATGTCGGTGAGCATTTAAAGGTTTATGTATTACAGGTATCAACAAATGCCAGGGATTCCATGGTCGTCCTGTCACGCGCTCATCCCGAATTTCTGCGTAAACTTTTTGAACAGGAAATACCGGAAATAAGAGATAATATTATTACTATAAAAGCTGTTGCCCGGGAACCGGGGCAGAGGTCAAAAATAGCGGTCGTAAGTTCTGATCATAACATTGATTCAGTCGGTACATGTGTAGGTGTTAGAGGATCCAGAGTACATTCAATTATTTATGAACTAAGAGGAGAAAAAATAGATATAATAAAATGGTCCAGTGATCCAAAGATATTTATAAGCAATGCATTAAATCCGGCTAAAATAACCGAAGTTACCCTGGATGAAAAGAATAAGACAGCTAATGTTGTTGTTACACGTGATCAGCTTTCTTTTGCTATTGGTAAACATGGACAAAATGCAAGGCTGACTGCCAGGCTTACAAATTGGAAAATTGATATAAAATGTAATGAAGAATTAAAAGATGAACAACAAAAAAAAATATTTACAACAGGTGAGAATGATTAAAATGAATCACCGCTTAATATCTATTTGTAGTGTTTATTTTTGTAGTTTATAGGGGGGCACATGCGTGAGTAGAGTATATGAAGTTGCAAAAGAGCTGGGAACAGACAGCAAAACAATTTTAAGCCAGTTAAAAGATATGGGTATCCAGGTAAAAAATCACATGTCATCTATTGATGATGTGACACTAAAAAAGCTAAAAGAGGGATTTCCCCAGCCTGATAATAAAATAAAAGAAACTGCTTTGCCCAAGCCGGTAAAAAAAGCTAAAACCGTTAAAGAAGAAAAAATTTCTTCTGAAGTAAAAGAGGCAATTTCAGATAAAACAGTTTCTGTAAAAGATGAAACGATCAAAATCATTCCTGAAGTAAAAGAAAAAAAAGAAAAGGC
>JACQWU010000195.1 GCA_016209155.1 Candidatus Desantisiibacteriota bacterium
GCGCATCTTTTCCTGTTTTCTTTCTTAAATAATACAGCTTCGCGCGTCTTACCTTCCCCTTACGAACAACTTTTATTTTTTCGATTACCGGTGAATGTGCAAGAAAACTGCGTTCCGTGCCGACACCAAATGAATTTCTGCGTACTGTGAATAATTCACATAAACCTGAACGTTTTTTTCTTGTAACCACACCTTCAAATATCTGCGTTCTGGTTTTATCCCCTTCAATTATTTTTAAATAGACTTTTATTGTATCTCCGAGACTAAATTCTTCCACCTTTTTTTTCAAATATTCTGCTTCTATACTTTTAACAATATTATTCATTTTATTACTGCTCCTTTCAATTAAATTAATTTAATTACTACTCAGCAATCTATCAATGATGATAGAAACCGCGCTTCTTACCGATAGATGATTATATTCTCCAATTCCTGTTATTGGCTCTAAAATGTAATCAGCAAATTTAAAAATATCTTCTTCTATTCCCCATCCTGTTCCAAACAGAATTAAAAATGGACGGTCCAGAGTAAAAATTTTATGCTTTATTTCAGCAAAACCTGTATTATTAGAAAATTTTTTCGCATCCGTTATAACAAGTATAGGTTTTTTCCCATACTCCTTTTTTATACTTGCAAGTGCATCGGAAAGAGTATCAACAAGCTGAATATTTTCTAAAGCTTCTTTTCTATTTGGATTATATGTAGCGCCGTATCCTTTTATCCAATGATCAATAACCCGCCGGGCAAGCATTTTCTGTGAAGCAATCGGATTTATGCAAAGAAATTTTCTGATATTGTAGGTGCTTGAAACTCTGCATATATCATGGATATCCATATTAGTAATAGACGTTATTACAGATTCTTTCTGCTTATTTAAAACTGAATGATGTAAAAGACCGATATATACATTATTTTTATAGATATATTCATTCTTTTTCAGCAAATCAGGTCTTTTTTTACAGGTATTTTTAAGGCGATTATCAAGACGCCATTTTAAAATTTCTGCATGATTACCTGAAAGTAATACTTCAGGGACTTTCATTCCCTCAAAATCTTCAGGGCGTGTATAGCATGGAAAATCCAGCATATTTTCACTGAAAGACTCTTCCTGATTCGACCGCTTGTCCCCAATTACTCCTGGGATAAGACGTGTAATAGCATCTACAACTACCATGCCTGCCAGCTCTCCGCCGGTTAAGACATAATCTCCTATTGATATTTCATCTGTAATTAAATATTCTCTTACCCGCTCATCAAATCCTTCGTAATGACCGCATATAAATAAAATTTCTTTTTCCCCGGCAAGTTCTTTTGCTTTTTCCTGATCAAAAATCCTGCCCTGCGGGCAAAGAAGAATTATTCTCTTCCCTGCTCTCCTGCCTCCCAGAGCTCTGACCGCCCTAAAAACAGGTTCGGGTTTCATTACCATCCCGGGTCCGCCGCCATAGGGGACATCATCGGTTACTTTATGCTTATCAGATGTATAATCACGTAAATTATGAATATTAATTTCCAGAAGCTTCTTTTCACAAGCTCTTTTAACAATACTTGAATTAAAAGGCCCTGTAAACATCTCGGGAAATATGGTTAATATATCTATTTTCATAACAAAACCCGCAAACAACAAATTAAAAATAGCTTATCCATTTTGCTTTCATTTCAAATTAGATTATAATCTGCAAACATCAATATTTCCGCTCTTCGGGCGGCAGATCTACAATCATTTCTTTTTTATTGAGATCAACTTTTTTTATTACTTCTTTAAGTGCAGGCAGTAATATCTCTTTCGAACTATTTTCAACTATATAGACATCATTACTTCCTGTCTGAAAGCAATTTGTTATTTCACCGAGATAATCCCCGGAAAGCTTGTAGACCTTAAGCCCGATAATTTGATGTATATAATAAACATCAGACGGTAAGGGATGGATATCATCTTTATTTATCACTATCTTGAAATTAACAAATTCTTCTGCCTGTGATATTGAATCTACATTCTTCAACTTAATTATCAGGTCTTTGTTATGCTGCCAGCTGTTCTCAATTTCTTTTTCTATTACTTTTTCTTTCTTGTCAAGGATTTTAAGATTTTCACCAATCCTAAACCGTTCTTCGGGAAAATCCGTAGAAACGTTAATTTTAATTTCGCCCTTATTTCCAAAAACCGCTTTAACATTTCCGATAACAATATAATCCATTATAACCCATACCTAAGTATTGGTAATGCCCTGCGTATCCGCTTTATTATCTCCGGGAACCTCTCTTATATCCAGCATTACCTTTTTTTTCGCTTTCAGAGCAGAAACATTCATAATAGTCCTGATGGCTTTAACTGTCTGTCCGTTTTTGCCTATCAATTTTCCCATATCATGACTTGCCGCATCGATTTCAATCAATATCCTGTCATCTTCTTCACTTTTTTTAATACTAATTTTTTCCGGACTATCTACAAGACTTTTAATTATATATTCGAGAAATGGTATCAATTTAAGTTCCCCCTTTAGCTTTCAACAGCAGTAATAATTTTACCGCATAGAAAACAAAAAGCCTGAAAATCAAATGAACTTTTTTTAAGTATTAAATTTAAATAGTCTTCACTGTATCACCTGAGTCTAAATTTTTTTTAGTTGATTTACCGGCAAGATATTTAGCCATAATACCTGATGAAACAAGTAAACTCTTAACTGTATCGCTTGGTTGTGCTCCTTTTTTAAGCCAGCTTAGGGGAGCACGTGAATCTGCAACTACAATTCTGTAAAACGGTCTTTTCTTTGCACCCATACGGGTTAACCTTATTTTCAATGACAAAAAACTCACCTCCTTTTAATCATGATATTATTGTAATCCTATTCCCATATTTTTTAAATCCTTAAATGATTTTATTTTTCCAATTTTTTTCATCATCTGCTTCATCTGATCAAATTGTTTTATCAGACGATTAACATCCTGCACAGTAGTCCCGCTTCCGCGCGCAATACGCGAACGGCGGCTGCCGTTTAAAAGGTCGGGATTACGTCTTTCCTTATAAGTCATAGATAAAATAATAGCCTCTGTTCTTACCATATCTTTGGGATCGACTTTCACATTTTTTAAATTAGCCGCACCCGGTATCATGGAAATAAGATTTTCAAGCGGTCCCATTTTTTTAATAAGCTTAATATGGCTTAAAAAGTCCTCCATATCAAATTTCTTGCTTAAAAGCTTTTTCCCTAATTCTTCAGCCTCTTTAGTATCATAGCTTTCCTGCGCTTTCTCAACCAGAGAAAGTCAGAATAACACCATCGAGCCCGAGTTCCGATTTAAAGCTCTCCGCTATACGTACTGCTTCCTGGCCTGTCATTGCATCAGCAACAAGCAATATCTCATGCGGGTGTAAAGCCTCTTTTAGATTTTTTAATTCTATCATCATCTCATTATCAATATGCAGACGTCCCGCAGTATCTATAATGAGAATATCTCTATTATATGAAAAAGCATAATCCAGTGCTCCTGTGCATATTTTTATAACATTATTATCAGGAAGAGAAAACACCGGAATATTTATCTGCTTTCCTAAAACATTCAACTGTTCAATTGCCGACGGACGATATATATCTGCCGCTACAAGAAGCGGATTATGCCCGTCTTTCCTGAGACGCAGTGCAAGTTTTCCCGCGGCTGTAGTTTTTCCCACTCCCTGTAATCCCACCAGCATAATAATTGTCGGAGGTTTAGGAGATATCACAATTTTACTCTGTGCATTTCCAAGAAGAGAGACAATTTCATCATGCACTATCTTGATAAATACCTGTCCGGGAAGAAGGTTATTAATGACTTCCTTTCCAATAGCCTTACTTTTTACATTTTCTACAAGATCTTTTACCACCTTAAAATTCACATCTGCTTCAAGAAGTGCTATTTTTACTTCCCGCATAACTTCCTGAATATTTTTTTCATTAAGGGATCCCTCTCCCTTAATTTTTTTTAAGATATTTTGAAATTTCTCCGTAAGTGTATCAAACATCAGATATTAACCTCTATCTTTTTCAGCAGTTTTTTTATCTCTTCCATACTGTTTTTTTCCTGTTTTTTCTCAAAATCCATTAACTTACCCCAGAGTTTTTTAAAATCTTTTTTTA
>JACQWU010000196.1 GCA_016209155.1 Candidatus Desantisiibacteriota bacterium
TTAATTCCGGGCGGAGTTAATAGTCCTGTAAGAGCATTTAAGGCTGTTGGCGGGAATCCTGTTATTATTAAAAGAGCGGCAGGTTCTAAAATATATGATGTTGACGGGAATGAATATATTGATTATGTGCTATCATGGGGTCCCATGATATTAGGACATGCTGATAAGAAAGTTATAAATGCGGTAAAAAAGATTATAGATAAAGGAATGAGTTTTGGAGCTCCTACCGAAATTGAAAATACGCTTGCGCATCTTATAATCGAGGCTGTTCCGAGTATAGAAAAAGTAAGAATGGTTAATTCCGGTACGGAAGCCACTATGAGCGCTATACGCCTGGCAAGGGGATATACAGGCCGGAAAAAAATATTGAAATTTGACGGATGCTATCACGGACATGCTGATTCACTTCTGGTAAAAGCCGGTTCAGGAGCCGCAACGTTAGGGATTCCCGACAGTCTCGGAGTACCTTCTGAAATTGCCGCATTAACAATTACAGTTAATTATAATAACCTGCAGGAAGTAAAGAAAGCCGTAACTGGAAATAAAAATGATATAGCCGCAATAATTGTTGAACCTGTGTGCGGAAATATGGGGGTGGTTTTACCGGAAGAATTTTTTTTAAAAGGATTAAGAGAGTTATGTTCTGAGGAAAAAATTGTTTTAATATTTGATGAAGTCATGACAGGATTCCGTGTTTCATATGGCGGAGCTCAGGAAATTTTTAAAATTAAACCGGATTTGACTACACTCGGAAAAATTATAGGAGGGGGTATGCCTGTAGGAGCATATGGCGGCAAAAAAGAAATAATGGATTTGGTTGCGCCTCTTGGCGGAGTATATCAGGCAGGAACTCTTTCCGGAAATCCAGCGGCAATGACAGCAGGAATAGAGACCATAAAACAGTTGAAAAATAAAAAAATATATTCTGCACTGGATGTTAAAACAAAAAAACTTTGCGATGGAATGAAAGAGCTTGCAGGAAGATATAATATCCCATTTTTTGGAGTAAGATGCGGTTCAATGTTTTGCGGTTATTTTACAGATAAGGAAGTGACAGATTATGCTTCAGCAAAAAAGTCTAATATAGAGTACTTTAAGATTTTTTTTGCTAATATGATGGATAACGGGATTAATCTTGCCCCATCTCAATTTGAAGCAGGATTCATGTCTTTTGCTCATACTGATTCAGATATAAATAAAACAATTGAAGCCTGTGAAAAATCTTTTAGGATTATAAAAAGAAAATTTAAATTATAAATATACTTTATAAAGAAGGGATAGTGAAAAATGAAAAAAGAAATACTAATCATGAAAATAATACTTTTAACTTTAATTTATTTATTGTTAACCGGCTGCAGTAAAGGTGCAGAAAATGCCGGAGATGAAGCTCCAATATCCGGCAGCGGCGGGATCCCTCAGTCTCAGATACCCCAGCCGGACAACAGTGAAATAGAAAATGCTAAAATGAGGATTTCCGAGTACGAAAAAATTTTAGAAAATGAACCGGGAAATGTACAATACAGATTAAATCTCGCAACAGCATATTATTTTTTAAAAGAATATAATAAAGCCATAGATAATTTTATTAAAATTTTAGGAATTGATGCAAAAAATATGCCTGCACTTATTAGTCTGGGTAATATTTATTATGATATGAAGATGCATAATAAAGCTATAGATTATTATAAAAAAGCTTTAGAATTAGATCCTGATAATCTTGATGTAAGATGCGATATGGGGACATCATATAAGGAACTGGGAATGTATGATGTTGCAATAAATGAATACAAAAAAAATATAAAGATTAATCCTGACCATTTAAATACAAGATATAATTTATCAGTTGTTTTAACTCTTTCCGGACATACGAAGGAAGCGGCACGTGAAAGAAGTATTTATGATAGTCTGGCATCATTCCAGAGGCAATAAAAAAATTGTTGTACAGCTTAAAATAAAAAAATGCCCCGCTTAAAATTATGAATTTTAAAAACGGGGCAAAGTTTTAAATTATTTTACATCATTAAAAAGTGTGAATGATTCAGGGAAAGAAAGTCCGCCTTTTTCCCCAAGAGAACCAATCGCCTGTATTTGATAAGAATATGTACCTTTTGTTTTAGCACTAATATCACTGTATGACATCTTAGTAGCAATAATATCGTTTGAATCCGCAATTGTTTTGATTAATTCAGCGTCTTTAAAAATATTATACCATACAATTCTATAAGTTGCGGGTTGTTCGTCATCTACCCATCTTTGATCATGAAGTCTAAACCACGTTATGGTAATCCCTGTTGTTCCAAAATTATCATTTAGCTTAGGAGCAATTGTATCTATTGTAGGTGCAGGCAGCCGTTCTAAAGGGTCATTTGTATTAGGTATAAATCCGGCTTGCTGCGTTTTACGATCATCAGAAGCACATCCTGTAATAAGGAAAATTTCTACCGATAGTATTAATAACGTAAATATCAATAGAAATAATTTTTTCTCAAATTTCATTTAGTTTTCACTCCTTTCTTCTTATCATCAGAAATAATTTATTTTATAGCAGTAAGTTTTATTTTTACCGGAAGTGTTGCCTGCCCGTCAACAAGCATTATTCCAGTTTGAGTGGCAGCTGCTGAAAAGTTGTCTCTATAAGCACTAACAGTAACTTTTTTTGATTTTGCCGTGCTTCCTATTCTGAATTTTACTTTCATCTGAAATTCACCTATTTCAAGATATCTATCTTCTCCTTTAACCATGCTTTTTGGACGTTTTCTAATATCCGGATTGTTGTGCTCTGCACTGGTAACAGCATAAATATAGTCATTACCCAAATCTGTATAAATCATTATCTTCCCTATCTCTCCATCTCCATCCATCCCTGAAATATAAACAGTGCCATCAGCAAGTTTTGTTTCTTCAACTACCTGTCCCTGTAAAATTGCACTGCCCCAGGATAAACCACTTAAAGGATTTGCACCACTGCATGAAGAAAAAATAAAAATAAGCAGGAGTATCGGAAAGTAAACATAAAGATGCGTTCTCCTCATTAAACTTCACCTCCTTAGAAATAGTTTTTTTGAATTTATTTTGGTTGCCATTATTAGAAAATAGAAATAATTTATTATATAAATATAATATATTTTATCATTATTTTTTATATTATGTCAAGAAAAAATTGATAATTTTAAGTGAGAAAATTTTAAAGTTTTTTTACTTGACATATTTTATGTGATTATCTTATACTATCTTATACTATTTACGCATAAAGAGTTATATGGCAGATAGCAGTCTTAAAAAAAAGTTGTAAATAATTAATATTAATGAACAAGCATCCGAAAATTATATATGCAATAAAAAAATTTAAAAAGAGGAGAAAGGAGAAGTAGAAAATGTTCAAAAAAAGCATTTCGCTAAATTTTATTTTACTAAGTTTCTCATTATTAATTTTGTTAATTTTAGTTGTTCCTGAAATTAAACAAACAGAGGCCGCTGTTGAAATATCCGCTATTAAATTGTTAATTCCAAGAAGTAATATTGTTGTAATGAGAAAATCAGTAAGTATTATAGGTACGGTTAGTGATGAGGGTCTTAAAGGAATTAGTATTTTAATTAATAATGAACCAAGAAAATTAGCTAAAGTAAAAAATGGAATGTTTTATGCTAATCTCTCTCTTGATCCGGGTTTAAACAAAATTACAATTAAAGGGGAAGAAAAGGATGTGGGGATTTCCACGCTGGATGTGTTTTATAAAGATGCCGGTACAAAAATTCCTCCTGACATAAATAAAATGTTCACGGTTTTTTATACACATGATACTGTTGAAAAAGAATCAGAATGTGACCAATGTCATGATTTTGCGGAACGAACCTTTAATAAAATGAAAAAGGGAGAAATTTCGTGCACCAGCGAACAGTGCCATAAAAGCATAAGTTCAAAAGCATATGAAGTTGTGCACGGTCCTGTCGCAACAGATGCATGCAACGCATGTCATACTCCGCATGGTTCAGTCAATAAATTTGAGCTGGTAACAACAGGAAGTCCTTTATGTTACAGATGTCATACTGATAAAGAGGCAGCATTTGCGCAGAGTTATATACACGGACCGGTTGGCGGCGGCGACTGTATAGCCTGTCATGACCCGCATGGTTCCAAATTTAAATTTTCTTTAAGAAAATGGGGTGCGGAATTGTGTTATATGTGTCATCAGGGTAATAAAGCTGAAGGAAAGTATGTTCACGGGCCTGTGGCGGCAAATGATTGTAACGTATGTCACAATCCTCACGGTTCACCTAATCGTTATCAGCTGGAAGAAGCGGGAGCTGATTTATGTTATATGTGCCATCAGGAAAAAAAGGCGGCTTTTCAGAAAGAATTTGTACATCAACCGGTAGCCAAAGGAGAATGTTCACGCTGTCATACAGCACATTCTTCAGATAATAAATCTCAACTTTTAAAACCGAATGGTTTTGAGTTATGTAATGAGCTTTGCCATGTGGGTGAAGGTAAAAAGGGCAAAAATGTTAAAGTTCCTCATCCTCCTGTAGCTCAGGGTAAATGCACCGAATGTCACGATGCGCACGGGACAGATATAAAATATCATTTATTCAGAGCAGGGGCAGAGCTTTGCTATGAGTGTCATCAATCTATGAAAACAAGAGTACTGGCAAAATATCCGCATGGGCCGGTCATACAGGGAGATTGTGTGGCATGTCATAATGCTCATGGTTCAGATTTTACAAAAATATTAATTAAAGAATTTCCAAAAGATTTTTATACACCTTTTGAAGTTATTAAATATGAAATATGTTTCAATTGCCATCAGAAAACAGTTGTATTGGATGAATTTACTACTACTTTGACTGATTTCAGAAACGGCAGTCAGAACCTTCATTATGCGCATGTGAACAGAAAAAAAGGTAGATCCTGCAGAGCCTGCCATGAAATGCATTCTTCTGATCAGGAAAAACATATTCGAAAGGAAATCCCTTTTAGCGAATTCTGGAGCTATTCGATTTTATTTACAAAAACTCCGACAGGCGGAAAATGTGTTGTCGGATGTCATAAACCGCGTGCTTATGATAGAGAGAATGCCATCGATAGAAAAGAATGGTAAAACGGTTAAATAGATAATCCCGTATATCCTGAAGCATTGGAAATTAAAACATATATTAGGCTGAAGGCCGAAGGCTGAAGAAAGATAATAATTAGTTAAAATATTTATACTTTACTCTAAAAGTCTTCAGTCTAAGATACTTCAGCCTTAGATTAAAAAAGGAGTTAAAGATGGGTATGATAAATAAAAAAAATTTCTGGACAGCAATAATTCTGCTGTTTTTGTTAAATACAGCTATTGTTCCGGCCCAGGCTTTTAATAATGTAAGAAAAGGAGAGAAAGCTCCTGGTTTTACAGCCAATAAAATTGACGGGGTATCTTTCTCCCTGGATTCATTAATAGGGAAAAAAGCCGTTATACTTTTTTTCTGGAAGCTTGAGATATCAGGAGAGGCAAAAGAAGGCGAATCATCAGGTAAAGTTTATGATGCAAGCACTAAATGGATACAGGAAATAGCTGCTTTGCAGAAAATGAACAGCAAATATAAAACTGACGGGCTTGAGATTATTGGCGTAACAGCTCCTGTAAAATCAGTTTATGACAAACAGAATAAAAATGTCAGAAATCCTGATTTTACACAAGATGAAATTACTGCTATAAATAAATATTTAAAAGATAATGAGATTACTTTTACTGTTATTTTAGATGAAGGGCTGAAAATATATAATGATTACGGAGTGGTTCCTTTCCCCAGCACTGCAATTATTAATACTGAAGGTATTATTATTCATGAATTATCAAGTTATCCCACATTCGGAGGGGAAAAAATTCTGGAGGAAAATATAAAAATTGCAACCGGTCTTGTGAAACCTGCTGAAGGGAAAAAAACGGAAAAATATGTTCCAAAACCAAAAGCCTCTGAACATTATAAAAAAGCAGTGCAGTTTCGTGAAAAAGATAAAATAGATAAAACAATTGAGGAACTTAAATTAGCTGTGCAGGAAGACCCTAAATATATTGACCCTCATAAAATTCTGGCTGCTATTTACAGGGAAAAAAAAGAGACTGAAAATGCAATGATAGAACTTGCCACACTTCTTGAGCTTGAACCTGAGAATCCGATGAATCATATATTGTATGGTGATTTTTCATTGGAAAATGGAATGCCGGAAGACGCAAAAAAGGAATATGAACTGGCTATTAAAGGTGATACGACAGGGACTGAATATATCGGACGCGGGGGAGAAGCAAAAAAGAGAATCAGGAAAATAGCCTCAGGAGATGCTTATTACGGATTGGGGATGCTGGCGGTAAAAGAAAAGAAAAAGGATGAAGCCATTGAATATTTTTTGAAAGCGCTTACTTTTTTTGAAGGGAATACAAGTGAAGGAGATATGATTGAGCAGATGAGTAAACGTAAAGAAATTCATCCTAATCAGCCTAAAGCTCATTATGAATTAGGTATATTGTATTTGGAAAAAGGTGATGAGGATAAATCCATTAAAGAATTTAAAGAAGGTATATCATCATATCAGACTATTATAAAAAAATTATTAAAGCAAAAATGGGATTAACCAAAATGTCCTGGAAATCGGTCTTTATACCTTAAGCTGCAAGTGAATAGAGTCTAACTTTAAGGGAGATAGAGAGGAAATGATGAAAAGATTGGGAAAAGCTATAATATTATTGAGTATTTTTTTCTATACTAATATTTTATTATCAGCGGAAGCGGATACTAAAATAAAACTTTTAAGTCCAACCAATATGGCTATTGTTACTCAGGAGGTAAGTGTTGTTATTGGCGAAATAAAAGGTGCGGATGCGGTTGAACTGGTAATAAATTCAAAGGATAAGCATACGCTGAAAATAGAAAAAAATACATTCTATGATAGAATTAATCTTAAGAGCGGTGAGAATAAAATAAAAATTAGTGCTTTGAATAAAGGTAAATCCATCGATGCAATAGAAGTGAAAATTTTTTATACAAAAGATATTAAAGCCAAAAATAATCCAAAAGAATATAGTTTTTTTTATTTTCATACAATGCTGGCAGAAGGGGGAGAATGTAATGAATGCCATGATTTAAAATTAAGCATTGATAAATATGAATTAAAAAAGGGGGACCGTGGATTATGTTTTAACTGTCATGATGAAAGACTTGATCTTAAATATGTACATGGACCTGTTGCCGGAGGGGCCTGCCTATCATGTCATAATCCTCACGGCTCCGAAAATGAATTCACAATAAGATATTCAGGGGATAAATTATGCTATTTTTGTCATGAAGAGGAAAGAATGAAAGCAGATCATCTTTCTAAATTAAAACCGGAAGATGCTAAGAAAACCTGCGAAAATTGTCATTATGTTCATGGCGGAGATAAAGAATTTTTTATAAAATAATTATTTTACTTCCTCTCTGCCATAATGATAGATATTAAACTACAGAAGCACATAGACGCATAGAAAAAATTATGGACATATATATATTAAAGCATAGTTGAACCGGAGTGAAAATTCTATCAAATTTTCGGAGAATAATTTAAAAAATGAAAAAAAAGCTGTTTATCCTGGCATTGTTTTTTATTTTTTTTAAAATTAATAAACTATATTGCTTAGAAAATGATAAAGTAAAGGTTTTTGAACCTAAAGTTGATAAGATGCTGGTTACGAGAAGTTCAGTAATAATTGTCGGAGAACGATACGATAAAAATATTAAAATAATAAAAATAAGTATAAACAGTAATGAATATGAAGAGAAGCTTACAAGCGATGTTTTTCATATACTGGTTAAACTTTTTCCCGGCGAAAATAACATTACTATCTGTTACAGTTCAAAAATATGTTATAATATTGCTATTTATTATAAAAAAGAAAGAGATTTTTCTGAAGTCGCAAAACAATTCCCTAAATATATTTTTCATATGGAAAAGACAAAAGAGTTTTGTGAAAAATGCCATATAATTGATGCAAATAAAGGCAAAAAAAATGTTTGTTATATATACTGCCACAAAAATATCATAGAAAAAAAAGTTACAAAAGCTCATGGACCGGTAGGAGAAGGGGCATGTCTTGCATGCCATGATCCTGATGGTGTAAGCTCCGGTTATGCCCCGCTTATATCAGGAGGTAAACTTTGTTATACCTGCCACCAAAGTGTTATAGAAGGTAAATATCCTCATGCCGCGGCAAAAATGGCGGATTGCATGGGCTGCCATGATCCTCATGGAAGTGAATTCCCTTTTTTTATAAAAGAGAGTGAGAAAAGTGTTTGTTTTAGATGCCATACTGATATGGGTGAGCGGTCTGTCACCATTTATAATTCAACAAGAACAAAAATTTTGCGTACGGAAGTATATACCGTAAAATATCAGCATGTGCCTGTAAAAGAAGGAAATTGTTTAAAGTGCCATGATCCGCATGTTTCAGATTTTGGCAGAGCGCATTTGCGAAAAAGAACATCAGTTTTATGCAAAAGCAGAGAATGTCATCTTCCTATAATCGATAAATTTGATAATCATTTTCATGTTTATGATGTCATTCCGGCATCCGGAGCCCCGGTTAAATTGCCAAAAGATTTAAGAAAAGATGAATATAACAATGTAGTTTGCTACAGTTGTCATGATCCGCATGGAAGCAACTATAAAGGATTCTTGAAAAAACCTTACGATCAAATATGTGTATGGTGTCATGATAATATGCCAAAAGTGCAAAAACTATTATGAATTTTCCATGCGAGCAAAGTTAAACAATCTAAAACCTTTATTTTGCAAGAGATTGCTTCGTCATTTCACTCCTTGCAATGACAGATTCCAGTGATAACTGAAAAGTTTCCTTTTTGCTTGACATGAAAAATATTGTATGGTATAATGTTAATGAATAAAATATCCATAATAGCCTTAATTTTAAAATTGAAATATTTAAATTTAAATTAAATAAAATAAAATTTTCAAAGGAGGTAGGGAAAATTATATGAAAGAGCGATTAGAAAAAGGCAGTAAGAAAAAACATCCGGCAATAGCTGCACTGGCATCGGTAATATTACCTGGTGCCGGACAGGCTTATAATCGAGAGATGACACGATCCCTGGTTTTAGTTGTCATTGCCATTAGTATGATAGCATGGTTTGTTAAAATGCAAATTAGTTACAATAGAGCATATGAATCGATGATGAAATTGGAAGGGGTCAGAGAAATTGCAATGGTGTATGCGCGTGCTCAAGTTCCTTATACTCTTATTCCGCTGGCTCTGTATTTAGGATTGGTTGTTTTCAGCGCTTATGATGCTTATGTTTTTGCTGCATATATATTAAAAACAGTAATGATAAAACCAAAAGAAGATGAGGATGAAACAAAAAAGAAAGAAGATGAGGCTAAGAAGAAAAGTTGATCTGAGGAATGAATGTATTTAATAAAAAAAATATACAAAGAAAAATATATTAAAAAAAATACCGGATTATTTTTAATATATTTTATAACAATATTATTACAATATTTTTTTTCTGTTCAAGTAAAAGCAGAATTTAAAAAAGGGCAGCTTCAGGTCGCAACACGTAAAGTTCAACTGCTTACACAGCTTAGAGCTGAACAATGCGGAGCACCAAGAGCTTTTGACAACCCCCGCGGAATTTATGATGACAATGATAATGAGGTTTTATATGTTATTGCAAAACCAAGCGGCCCTGTATATAAATTTGATTTACGAAATGATTATAAATTTTTAGAGGAAATAGGAACAGGTACTGCGTTCAGCAATGATTTGATGGATATTCGTGTTAGTGAGAATGGCGATATTTATGTTGTGGACGCAAGGAAGAATCAGATTTTTATTTTTAATGCGGAAGGTAATCTTAAACAGATAATTAACGCAAAAGATAATCGCAAGAAAAAAGAGAAGGAATTAGGAATTGTTTCTATTGATTTTAATAATAAAGGAGATATTTTTTTAAGCGATAGAGGCGGACAAGGTGTTCAGGTTTTAGACGCAGAAGGTAATTACCTGTATCAAATTGTTAAAGTATCATCAGGAAAAGAAGAATTTGGATTTCCCAGTATTTCACAGCTAAAGCTAAACAGTAATGATGATATATATGTCCTGGATAATTTGATGTATAAAGTAATTAAATTTACACCAAAAGGGAAGACACTTCTTATTTTTGGAGGAAGAGGTGATGCTGCAGGTAAATTTATTGATGCCACAGGAATGAATATTGATAATAAAGATAGAATTTATATTGTCGAACAGTTAACCGGAACAATACAAGTTTTTGATCGTGATGGCAATTTTCTTCACGTTCTTGTCAATGAAAATGAAGGAAGGCTTGTTTTAGATTCTCCTTCGAGAATAGCATTGGATAAGACAGGCAGAATCTATGTAATGGAACCAATGAGGGATAGACTGACAGTTTTAAAATCTATTGATTAATATAAAACTTTAAATCGGAGGAAGTTTGTATGGGAAAAAATTTCGGAAAAGCGTATCGAAAATGGATAGTATGGGTTCTGGGAATACTGACTATTTCAACAAATATTTTTTTTACAGCTGTTCTTTATGCTGAAGAGCCTGCTGCACCTGCAATAGGTACTCGAAAAGTAAAATTATTAAAACGGATAAACGGGCAGGATCAAGGTGCTCCGGCAAGTTGTAATAATCCATTTACTGTCTATGTTGATAAGGAGAGAAATCTATTGTATATAGTAAGAACAGGTAATGGTCCTGTTGATAGATTTGACATAGTTGACAATTATAAATATGTAGGTACAATAGCAGATAGTCCTGATATAAAAATGTCATATGTACTTGATGTCACAACGGACAGGAATGGAAATATTTATGTGCTTGACGCAAGACGGAATAAAATATATGTTTTTGATAATCAGGGAGTATTAAAACAAACAATAATTCCAAGAGATAATCGTCCGGATGCCAGTGCTTTGAGTATTGTCGGTATTTCATTCAGCAGTAAGGGGGATATGTATCTTGCGGATAAAGGCGGTTCAGGTGTTCAGGTGCTTGATTGGGAACAATTTTTGGCGGAAGAGGCGATATAGCCGGAAAATTTATTGATGCAGTAACTATTGGTATTGACAGTAAAGATCGTGTTTACGTGCTTGAAGCTTCAACAGGTACAGTGCAGGTTTTTGACAAAGACGGCAATTTTCTTCATATTTTAACAGATGAAAATGGCGGAAGATTAGTACTTCTTGCTCCTGAGCGAATGGCATTCGATGCAAAGGGAAACATGTATGTTTTAGAAAGATTACACAGCAGAGTTTCTGTTTTTCAGTTTATAGATTAAACTTAGCTATTTATTCAGGTTGACATGCTGAAGATGTAAGGTGACTTTAAAATACCTGAATAGTTACTAACGTATATCCGGATAAAGTTATATAACCGGATATATAATTTAAATTGAAAGGGGTGAATAAAACAAAACGAGAAAAATCTTAAATTGTTATTTAAAAAGGAGGAGTATTTATGAGAAGTAAAATGAGTAGCTATTTGTATGTTTTTTTGTTACTAATAACAGCATTAGTATTGTATCCGATTAGTTTTATAGAAGCAACAGGTATTGTTGACTCAGGACACAATATGTTACGTCAGAGCAATTTTACTGATACAGAGAGTGGAAAAGCGGGAGTTTGTTCTTTCTGTCATATACCGCATTCTACTGGCGCAGGCATGGTCACAACTTCTCAACCTGACGGAGTTGTGAGAATCGTAACAGGAGCAGTTGGTGTTATATGTAGTAGTTGTCATGGAAGAACGATCGGTAGAGGATCAGCTCCATATTTTGCCGATGCTAACAATCCATTTATTTTTTCCGGTGCGCAATTTAATCACCCTCTAATGGATAATGATTCAGATTTTTATGGTACTGATCAATTAGCCGGTTATACTACACTTACCTCAGTAAACACTGGAACAAAATTTGGCGGAACAAAACAGTGGTTATCAGGTTGGCCTGCAACTGGTAGAGCAAGAAGAGGTCTTCAGAATATGGGTGATACAACTATGATAGAATGTACATCCTGTCATAATGTGCATTCAGTAACCCCCGGACTCTTGTTTGATCAAGATGGATCAAATAATGCAGGACTATTTAACGGTAAAGGTTCAAGCAGAAAATTCTTGCGCGCATTACCATTTGACACAATGGCTGCAGTTGGTAATGAACTGGAAAACAGACCGGATCAAAATGATCTACATCCTAAACAGGTGTTTTGCGAATACTGTCATATTGGAAGAGCACGAATGGGTACAGGTCCATGGAATACAACAACAATTGACGGTAGCCTTTTCTCAACCCATCCAATTGGTATACCTGGTCCTGGCGTAACTGATAATGGCAGAAATAATCGTAAAATAATTGATGATAATAAAGGTTGGGATAGCAGCTTGGTTATTGATCCTATGTTTAAAACAGGTGATACGACTATGGTTCAAGACGGCGGGAGAACAGGTCATACAGGGTTCATTAATGCAGGTGCAGGTAACGGTGACAGAACTGGAATGGGTTTTGGAACTACCAGATTAACCGGTGTCATAATATGTCAGTCATGTCATCGGCCGCACAGCACAAGGGCTAACGCATTACCGGGCCAAAGTCACGATGGTGCTATTATTTCAGATCCGCAGTTGATGTTTGATTCTATAAGACAGGATTTATTAGTTGAAACAAACAGAGCAAGCGATGGTTATAATCGATTGTGCGAAAATTGTCATTCATACAGACCATTTTTAGCAGTTAGAGCAACTAATAATCTTACGGGTGATTCTCCAACTATGGTTGGACATCCATTAAAACATCATAAATATGGTGCAGGCAGTTATCCAGCTACTGTAGATTGGGTTATTGCAAGTGCGAGCGCATCAGCAACATGTCAGGATGATGATGATACAGGCGGAGATTCAATAACTATTCCTACAAACTGGCCAACAGGCGGAACATCAAATTTACAAAATCAAGTAGTATGTTTGTCATGTCATGAAGTACATGGTGCAAAACCTCGCACTAAATTATTAAGAGCAGTGCCACTGTGCGTTGAATGTCATGACGGACCAATTAAGAAATTGGGAATTACTCATCCTGTTCAGGTTGGACTTGCAAGTCCGGATGGCGGAACATGGCCTGATCAGGCTTCATTCTCTTTGTTTACACCACCACAGTATGATACAGGATCAACCTATGATATAATTAGAAGTCCGGAAAAAATGTATCCTACTCTTACTTATGCAGTAAATTCCGGGTATGCTACATTTAAATCAATTATGGTTGCTAATAGTGGTCTTGGGAATGGTGGTACTTTTGCAGTCAGAATAGATTGCGGAACATGTCATGATTATATTAACGGAAATATTCATTATGATATTGCACGCAGACGTGATCCTCAAGGAGAAGTTAATTCTATATCTTTAGCTCGTTATGATACAGCAACAACTCCTGTATATGCCGCACGCAGACATAGACACAGACCACAACCTAACGCAGGTACAGGAAACATCGAAGATCCAAATGCTAATTCAGAAATATGTGTAGCATGTCATACTCTGGATAACTTTGGATACAGGGATGATGAGACAATTGTAAATCGTGAAAATGTTGCTCAAACAGGTAACGAAGGTGAAGATAATGGACAATCAGCAAATCCATCACCCTGGATTAAGGAATATAGCATTAATCAGACAGGTAAATGGTTAGCTGGTGTTGTGTTTTTTGCTGATGGTAACCCAACAGAACGGGCTACTACCGGTACAACAAACCTGATGGAACCTGAAGCTAATTCCGGACTTAGCGCAAGACTCGGAACACATGCCGCTGGAGTTCGTGTTACACAGGATGGAAGTCAGGGAACAGGTAAAAAATCAAGATTGACATGGGTTTATGTTGGAAGATGGGGTGATACTACAGGAACAGCCAAAGAAGATCCTCTATATGCAGGTTCAGGAACAGGTGATCCATGTAGAAAAGCCTTCACTGGAAAGTATTCAAAATGGGGACCTGCAATTGATAATCTTGGTCCAGTTAATACTGTAAGAGAAGCAGCAAGAGGCAGTGGTAATGTTATATGTCAATCATGTCATATTCCTCATTATGCTGCAGCAGGATTAGTTGAGTATAATTCAGGTTCTATTAATAAAGAAGCTTCACCTCATAGTGCATTATTATATGCAACTCAGGCAGAATCTTTCTTATGCCGAAACTGTCATGATCAGGGCGGCGGAGTTGTTCATCCGTTTAATCAGCCTACACAAGCTAAATATATCGGGAATAGAGATTTAGTTGATGATGGACATCTTGACTGGTATAATAGTACAGCTTATGTTGGCGGTGCACGCGGTATGCGTCGTTCTGATAAAGAGCATATAATGGAATTAACAAGAGAAGGTGAAACACGCCGAGTATCTGATAGTACAGCTCCATTTTATTTACGCGGCGGTACTTTACCTGCTGAATGGGGAACTACATATTTGGATGCAGGCGGTTATAGATGGGGAGTTAATATGGCTCATGGACCTGCAAAACCAGCAAATTATCCTCGGTCAGGCGGCAGCTTGAATAATGGAGTTGGTGTAGCTTTACCGGGATCAGCCGTTGATACAACTTTTGCCGGTGGTTTTAGTGTAATGGTTTGTGATTCCTGCCATGCTCCGCATGCAGCCGGTACAACTATGGGTACATATATTCTTGAAGGTCAGGATTCAACTGTTCCAAAAATTGGATCTTCTAACAAAGCTGATTATCCATTTGATCATGGTAATGGTAAAGCACAGCCTTCAAGACCAAATGATGCTCCAACTTGTATCTTATGTCATATTCAATAGTTAAGTGAATTAGTTGTAATTGTTAGTATTGATTTGTAGTTATAAAGGGTCAGGGACTTTAGTTAATGTCCCTGACCCTTCTTTAAAAAAATAATTCATTATAGATTATTCAAATGGTTTTGCGGTTGATTTATTTAAACTAAAAGGAGTTTTTCAGGGAAAGATATACCTTTATAATTTAAAGGTGAAAGGAGAAATTACAGTGGCAAGAAACAGAAAATATAGAATAAATATAGTGTTCATTATAGGAGTTATAGGATTAATTTCACTTAAGAGTATTTCAGCTGAAGAAGTTTTTATGCCTAACATGCATATGCAACTGGGCTGTGAGACATGCCATCAGACTCCGGCTGAAGTTGGTGTGGACACTAGAGAAACCGTAAAGCTAACATCTCCTCAAAATGATGTTATTGCTTTATGTGATCCTTGCCATACAAATCAGGAAGCACACCCTGTTGCGGTTAACCCAAAGGATACAAATATGATTGTTCCTGATCATCTTCCTTTGGGACTTAAAGGAACTCCTTCAGAAGGCAAAATTATTTGTACAACCTGTCATGATATTCACGCGGAATTTTCAAGCGGTAATACACAGAAGATAGAATTGTGCAAGGATTGTCATGGTGCAGATCTTTTGAAACGGTCACCTCATAAGGGTGATGAAAAATCCTGTTCCTTCTGTCATGGCGCGGATCCAAAAAAGCAGGCTCAGGAAGGTGCTACTACAATTAAATTGGAAATAGGTTCTTTATGTAATTTTTGCCATGAAAATGAATTATCGCCTCATTTTTTAAAATTTTCAAGTTTATTTTCAGATGTTGATTTAAAGGATGCTTTAAAGAAGATGACTTTACCATTATCCTCAAGCAAAAAATTAACATGCGTAACCTGTCATAATCCGCATGGGAGTGAAAATCCTAAAAAACATTATTTAAGAGAAGAATTTGTATCTTTAGGCGGAAAATCTAATAAAATTAATCCTCATTGGACAGATACTTTTTGTACTTCCTGTCATGATAAAACAGGTACGCCTCAAGAGACTACTTTTAAATTTAATAATAATCTGGATGAATCCTGCTTATGGTGTCATAAAGGACAGGAAGCTGCTGAGCTTCATCCATATGGTATCCCTGCAAAAGACAGTAAATTCACAAAGATTAATAAAGATAAAATGAAAATAGTGAAAGATACTATTTCATGTATTACATGCCATGGTAAAGATTGTGAAAAGAAAAAGGCAACAGTCGCGAAAAATTTTCTGCGCGGCGGTCCGTATGTTGAAAGAAATGATTTATGCTTTAACTGTCATATAAAAGAAGTATTTAAAAAAATAAATCCTCATAGACAGAAGGACCCTCAGGGTAAAATTAATTATGATGTATGTACTGATTGTCATGTAGGCGTACCAGATGAAAATAAGAAGGAAAATCTGGCGCTAAAAGGCAATGAAGTTTTCTTATGTTTGCGATGTCATGCGGACAGACCTCATCCCGGGACAAACGTTAAAACAGGTTTAGGGGTAAATCATATTGTGGTGCCGCGTGAAATTCCAAATAAAATGGCAGTTCCAAAAGATGTGCCTTTAAGCAAAAAAGGCAGTCTTATGTGCAGTTCATGCCATCCAAGTCATTTATCCGGTGTAACTAAAAAAGAGTCTAAACGGCTTATGTCTAATGAATGCACAGTGTGTCATGTTGGAATATAATTTTTTGACTGAAGGCTGAAGGCTGTTGTATATGTTATGAAAAAAAAAGAAAAAAGTGGTAAAGCAGGGAAACTTGTTTTACCACTTTTTATTTAAGTTGTCTTAGAAAAAAAGGATGGGGGATTTATGAATAAGTTTATTAAATTATTTAATATTTTTTTGATTTTATTTTTATTCACCGGATGTACGCAAAGTCAAAGACAAATTAGTGAACGTGAAAAAGACAAAGAGATTCAAAAAGGTATGGCAAAAATGATTTCAAGAGAATTTCTTGCCGCAAAAGAAATATTCTCAAAAATAATAGTTGATTTCCCTGATTATAAAGAAGCGCATTATTATCTTGGTTTAACGAATGTTGAATTAAAAAAACTGGATGAAACTTATATTAATTTTAGAACTGTATTGGAATTAGATCCTGAATATGATTTAGGGATAATGATGGAAATATTTTATATAAGATTCACATATTATAATAAAATGGACTATCCAATGGCGATAAGGGAGATAAATAAATTTTCCAGATTATATCCAAAACATCCCAAAAATGCTGAATTCTTATTATGGATTGCCGATGGATATAGAAATAAAGGTGAGTTTGATGAGGCGCTAAAAAGTTACAGGAAACTTATTAATTCAACACCTGAGGGCAATGAATTTCGTAAAACAGCTGTTGAAATGGCAAAATTCATTGAAAGTAATTCTGATTTTAACCGTGAACCTTTAAAGCTTTTTGCACAGGCTAAAGCTAAGCATACTCCTGACGATGCTCTGGAAATTTTCAGGACAATTTTAGAGGATTATCCAAAAGCAAGAATTATTCCTCTGGTAAAACTGGAAATTGCTCTTTGTTTTGATCATGGGCGCATGAATTTATTTGAGAGCGCCGCAGTATATTATAAAGCTTTAATTAAGGAATATCCTGACAGTGAATATGCGATAGTAGCTAAAAAAAATTATGAAAGAATTGAGTCGATATTCGGACAAAAAGATAAAATTTTCAGCGATACGCATAATATAATGAAGAAAAAAGTCAAAGGGAAATAGATGGTGGTGTAGAGACACGCCATGGCGTGTCTCTACCATATATTTTAATTGCTTTCCATTTCCCATATACCGCAGGGGCAGATTCCGGCACAGAAACCGCAGCCAATACATTTATTGTCATCAACTATAAATTTTATATTACCGTCTGGTTCTTCAATGCGTCTTATTGCCTGAAAGTAGCAGGTTTCTTCACATAATTTACAGTCTCTGCATAATCCGCATGAGGCACATCTCAAAGCTTCTTTACCCGGGTCGAACTCATTTTCACGGCATGGCGAGTAATATTCCGTATGCAAATTTGCGATTGGAATCAACTTTTCTTTTTTTTCTATAATATCATCAAGTCCGAGGTCAGGTTTTGAAAGAATTTTATGTATTGCCCCGGCGGCTTTTATTCCCTGTCCGATTGCATCAGTGATAAGTCCGGGTTTTACCGCATCACCTATTGCGAAAACATTTAAGTCTGAAGTGCGGTAAATAGCATCAACTTTTATCCAGCCTTTTTCCGCATGTATTTCACGCGGAATAAAATCCAGTATAGGAGTTTCCCCGATTGATATAAAAACAGCATCAGCAGTAAGTGATGTTCCATCAGTGAAATTTATTTTTTTATTTTTGTTATCATAGGATTCCGCGGTTTTAGGATATATGATCTGTGTTCCGAGTTTTTTTGCCATTGTCTGTTCTTTGCCAAAGCTTGCCGGAGGCTGAATATCAACTGCAATTACGGATAATGCCCCGCACGCATACGCCTGACATGCAGCATCCATCCCGACATTTCCTGCCCCGATTATCACTATTTTTTTCCCCTTAAGATCAGGAGCTGATCCTGAATTTACATTTTTTAAGAAATCAATAGCAGGAATAATATGTTCTGAGCCCGGGAATTTTAATAAACGCGGTTTATGCGCTCCGCATGCAATCACAACTATATCATGAGTTTCTTTTATTTCTTTGAATTTTTTTTCATCTATCTTTGATTTAACATATATATTTACACCTGTTTTTTTAAAGCGATCCAGTTCTGTTTTAAATACTTTTTGAGGTAATCTGTCTCTCGGGATACAGAATTCTATTTTACCTCCTATTTTATCCTGTGATTCATAAAGATCTACTTTATGGCCTTTAAGTCTTAATTGCCAGGCACAGGACATGCCTCCGGGGCCGCTCCCTATTACAGCGATTTTATAATTTGTGTCCGGTAAAATTTTTGGAACTTCGGTTTCGAGACTGCATCTGCCCATGGCGCTAATATCAAGGGGTCTGTCTATTGATGCTCTTGTACAATTTTCCATGCAGATATTAGGGCAAACATATCCGCATACTGAACCGGGGAATGGAGTATATTGTAATACGAGTTCCATAGCCTCTTTTAATTTACCCTGCCTGATAAGCTGCATTCTTTTGTGTGAAGGTATTCCCGAAGGGCAATTATAAGCGCACGGAGGCAGGTATTTTTCATTGTTCCACACGGGTTTAAATCTGCGGTTTTGTCCGGTTGTAATAATCGGCAGTATTGAACGGTCACCTTCAATCAGGTCACCGAAAATACCTCCCTGACCAACTTCTTTATCCCATACATTATTATGAAAGTCTTTTATTGAAGATTTTTTTATTTTACTTTTAGTCCGTTCATCGGGAGTGAGCGCAATTAGTTTTTTCCAGTCTTCTTTTGAGGTTGTAAGTTCAGAATAATATGCGGTTCGAGCAATTGCTTCAAGATATAATTTCATGTTTAAAAGAAGCCATTCCCAATCCTGAGGCGACAGTTCAACCAGCTTTACATCTTTTTCACTGTAACCTTCTATTTTTCCGCGGAAATAAATTTCTCCTCCAACCATACCCACACATGGTCTTGCACCCAGTATATTATCCGGATTACGCGGATTTATACCGCAAATAACAGCAGTGCCGCCGGCTTTGAATTCCGCAAAAGAATCACCCACATCGCGTAAATACCAGGACTCGAGTGCCGGAAATCTGGGATTGCGTTTGGTCATAGTATCACACCTTGCGCCGCCGCCGCCCTGCACATATAAAATTCCCTGCGCACCCGCATTATGTGCACCGTTTGATACATCACCAAGTACAGTTATTTTTGCTCCGCAGTTAATCCATCCCGCATCGTCAGATAAAGATCCATTAACAATAATTTCAGTCCCTTCCATTCCCATACTTCCGATGCGCTGACCCGGAGAGCCCTCAATAATAATTTTTATTTTTTCATTATGAGGCCATATACGTCCCCCGATGCCATGTTGTCCATCAGCATATACCGTAATTTCACGAGCGCCTTTTTTAATTTCATCTTGAATCTGTTGTTCCAGCTCTTGTGATGATATCCGGATACCGTTTATATTTCCTTTTATGACTATTTTATTTTTAGACATTTTTTTATCCTATTAAATAAAATTTAACACACAAAGCTTATTTTAAGTCTGTCTGCGATTGTTTTATCGTTTACGCCAAGAGCATCTGACATACCTATCGGCAGTCCGGTGCTTCTGCCAAGAGGAGCGAATATTTTACGCAGTTCCTTGTCAGTTGACAGAAATACATCTACTACACGCTCTGCAACTTTTTCCGGGTCAAGACGCCTGTAAAGTTTAGGGTCCTGAGTTGTAATGCCCCTCGGGCATAAACCTGTATTACACACATTACATTTATTATTCTCATTGCCCTCGCATCCTGCTATTGACTGCATGAAATATTTACCTGCATCGACTCCGGATGCGCCAAGCATTATTAGAGCAGCAGCATTTGCCGCCAGGTTACCTGTTTTTCCGATTCCGCCTGCGGCAAAAATAGGTAATTCGTTTTGTTTGCCTATTCCAACAAGATTCAGATAGCAATCACGCAGATTAGAAGCGATTGGATGTCCCATTTTATCCATTGATACATTATAAGCCGCGCCTGTTCCTCCGTCTTCACCGTCTATAAGAAGCGCGGAAGCGTAAGGATTGCGCGCAAGGTTGTTAAGTACTGCAAGAGCTGTTTTAGTTCCCGAAATTTTTGGATAAACAGGTACTCTGAAGCCCCATGCCATTGACATTGAAATGAGCATTTTTGCAACTGCTTCTTCAATTGAATATTTAGTCTGATGGGTTGGCGGTGAACAAAGGTCAATATTCATAGGTACCCCGCGTATTCTGGCAATTAATTTTAATACCTTATAAGCCATTAAAAGCCCGCCGTCTCCGGGTTTTGCCCCCTGTCCGTATTTAATTTCAA
>JACQWU010000197.1 GCA_016209155.1 Candidatus Desantisiibacteriota bacterium
AATCCTCTTCTTTTGTTGAAGCGACCTTCTCTTTTCCACTAATAATTTTTCTATTCACTTCGTCTTTGTCTTTCATAATTGTTAAAAGCGCTTCAACCAATGACTGAGGATTATCTAAATCAATTAAAAAAGCTGATTCCTGAACCTGTTCCTTTAAACCCGGTAAATTTGAATAACAGACCGGGCATCCAAGCTGAAAAGCCTCAAGCGGAGGAATATTTGTAGGTCCAAAATATGTCGGCATGACTAATGCCGCAGATTGTTTATATAAATATGGCATTTCTTTATTATCAGCAAAACCTATATAATGTATAATGCTGTCAATATCTAATGATTTTGCTTTAGAAAGAACATATTTCAAATTGCCTATATCTGACCCGCAAAATACAGCATGCAATTCTATTTTATAGTTATCCTTTAATATCTTTAGCGCTTCTAAAATATATATATGATTTTTATGCGTCCAGAATTGTGCAGGATAAAATATGTAATTACCATTTATCTTATATTTAATTTTAATATCTATATAATCTTTTTCATATTCAATATCACTTATAGCGGTAAAATTAGCCGGTTGAAATGGCAAAGCAAAAACTCTATCATCATCAATGCCATATCTCCGTATTATATTTGCTTTACCGTAATTCGAATCAGCGATAATAGCTGCTGCTTTTTTTAACGCGGTTAAAAAATATTTTTCTTTCCGTTCAAAACTTTTTGATTCCCGCATTTCTGGAAATTCCACAAAATCTCTATGACATAAATCCCAAACTGTTAAAATATAATTGTGGGTTGTCAGGTCGAATGCAAATGGTGATGGAGAATTTAGTATGGCATAAATTATTTCACAGCGCTTTATGGATCTCAATAACTTATCCCATAAGGTGATTTTAATATAATTCATGTCAAGATTATGTTTTTTTAATAAATATATATTATCTTCCACAGTCGAGAAAAAAATAAAATTATAAACAGATGATTTATATTTATATAAAAGCAGGATCGTTGTTAATTCCTGTTGAAATCCCCCGCCCTTATTCATAGGCTGTTCTGATATAACCGCAATATTCATTTAAATATTTTCCTGAATTTTTTTTTCATTTTAAAAATAAAATCGGGTCTCAAATGTAAAAGGATTAGCATTTTGATTACAAATTTATCAAAACTAAACACAGATAATTTACCATATAATACTTCCGCTTCCGTCCACAATCCATAATTTAATGCTCTTAATATATTATTTCGTACATGATGTAAATATTCATCAATTCCAATTTCCTTTATAATTTCATCTTTAAATTTATCTACAACATATTGATAACCTTTTATATCACGATATGCATTTTTTGATATTGAGTCATAATCATTATGTATTTGATAAACAAATAATGGCTCATTAATAAATAACCACTTGCAGAACTTTGCTAAACGAATGGATGTATCCCATTCCTGGTATGAAGGAACATTTTCATCCAGAAGACCCATTGCTGCTAAAACCTGTTTTGAAGTTAAAATTGTTTGAAACATCGGGCCCGGATGCTTCAGTAATTGTTTAACGGGAATATCCCCTTCAACAGGCGGTAGATTACATAAAGTTTTTTTTTGTTTATCAATATCATATTTTATTCCCTCTGAATGTACTACAATAAATGGATTATAATTATATTTTCTTATTAAATCAATTTGCTGCTCAAGTTTATTGGATAACCATATATCATCCGAATCAAGGAAAGCTATCCATTTAGATTTTGCCTGTATTATTCCGGCATTTCTTGCAGCTTGTGCTCCTTTTTTTGATATCTTAATTATACATATTCGCTCGTCTTTAATCAATGAAATGATTTCAAGTGTATTATCGGTTGAACAATAGTTTTAGCTCTATTATATGTAGGAATAATAACTGCTATTGTTTCGTTATAGATCATTTTGATTTAAAACCATTAAAATGAAAATTTCGTTTTAATTTGATAAATCCATTATAAAAAAATTTAAAACAACGCCATATTATAAAAAGTAATAGTGATTGTCTGATAAAAACAAAAACATCAAAAAAACGATACCAATTTTCCCTGTTAATTCTTATTTTTGAAAGCCCGCTTTTATCAATTTTCCAATCTGCATCAGCTATAGTAAATAAAAATTTATGTCCACCGCCAAGTTCAATATTTTTAGAAGCCTCCGGTCCGGAGAATGCTTCTTCTTTCTCATTTTTGATATGTTTATAATCATGATTTTGATGAACTGCCGTAATAACTCCGGTACTGTCTATTACCGGAATATTCCGTGATCTGCAATAATAGATAAGCCAGTTATCATATCCAGCCCGTCCCACAACCATATCAGGAATATTTTTCCATATTCCTTTGTTATAAAGGAAATAATCTATCCCTGTAGGAAGATGTAGTATCCCATTTTCTTCCACTTTTTTTCTTAATATTTTTTGCCAGTCTGGATTTTTAAAGTCAATCGCTTCATTAAGCGTTAGGTCCCAGCGCTGACTAACCATTAAAAAAGGGTTCATTGTTATACATTTTACAGATGGAATGAAATCATCCATTAAAATAATGTCACAATTTATATACATTTGCATGTCAAACCGTCCGGCTTTTTCAGCAAGTTCAAACATAGAAGAGATTAAAGGTGTGCTATATTCATTGTTCTTCACATCAACTATATGACGTAACCCCATATTCTCGGCAATATCTTTTACTCCCTCCCCATTACCGAAAATTATGACCTCTATATCAGGATGCAGTGCCTTCCAGCTTGAAATGGCATTTATCTGATTAATTTTATTCTGTCCTGAAAATGGTTTTGGTGTTGTAAAAATTGTAATCATTTATAACGCGCCCCATTAAGCGGAACTATTTCAGGGGCAATTTGATATTTCCATATTGCATGCACTGCCAATATAAGCCCTGCGCTCCAGTAAAAAAGAATTGCATTACCGGTAATACCGGATATCATAGCAATTATCATAATTGAATTTGCAATTAGCTTTAAGCCGTATAGTTCTTTCATTTCGCTTGTAATTCCTCTATTCAGATTAATTATTTTTATAATATGGAAAAGAAAAATCAAAAATACTACAGCTCCTAAAATACCCTGCTCATATAGAATTTCCAGATAAAATGAATGCATTTGCATTCTAAAAAAAACAAAAGCATCATCTCTATGCTCAAAAAAAATAGACGGGATATATTTTGTAACAATACCTGAATTGCCCGCTCCTAATCCGATTACAGGAGAAGCCTTAAAACGTTTCCATCCCTCTTCATACATTTCAAACCTTGCAGCACCTGCTTCTTCCGGATTAGACATCCCTTCTTCAATTCTGTCTCTGGAGAGCTCTATAATTTCCTTAAATTTAGCGGTACCCATAAAAAAATAAACAACCAGCACAAATGAGATACTTATAATTGGAATACCGTATGCGATTTTTTTTCTCAATTTTGAATCACTAAAGAGCATATATATTAAAACAATAAAAAATGCGAGGATATAAATCCTTGTCAAAGAGATAAATACTATGAAAACTGAACATAGTAATAATAATAAATATATGACTTTTGTACTATATTTCTCTTTACTGGAAGCACGTATAATACAAAAAACCGCACATATCAATGCAAAGATAGAACCGCTTCCCATATATATGCTGAAAATCGGTACATTTCTGAGATCCAATAAAAAAATATCCTGAGAATAACCCACCAAATACGCAATCCCATATAAAACTGTGATAATAACAAGTAAAATAAAGACACAATTCACATATTTAAGCAGCCTCTCTTTTTCTGATGACAACAGTATTCCTGACATAAAAGTCAGAACAATCGGAAATAATCGATCAAACAGCCCTCTCCATCCTAAAGAATATTCATCCTTGGGATTTAAGAAATATGTTATAAGCACAATAAAAATAAAAAAACCGAATAAATAAACAATCTTTTTACTGACAAATGGGATGCGTATATCTCTGGGACGGGTTAAAAGATGATATCCAAAGAGCATAATAACATAAAATGCTAATGGATATATTATTCCTTTCCGGCCTGATCCCAAATTAAAAAAAATTGAGTTAAGGAAGATATTACCTGATGTAAACAGTGCCAGACCAAATTCAAAGTGCTTCCATATTATAATAAATAATACTAAAATAAAACCGAGCGCTAAATAGCTATTGGTAAAAGTTATTCCTTCAAAAATAGAAAATTCCATAATTTGGGTACTCTTTTAATCAACTATATCTTTTAGCTCTTTAATTACACGGGCAGGATTTCCGGCTGCAATTGTATTCGCCGGGATATCCCTGGTGACTATTGCACCTGCTCCGATAATGCTATTTTCTCCAATGTGAACACCTTTTAATATATAAGCACCGCTTCCGACAAAAACATTATTTGATATTATAACAGGAGATGCTTTAATATCCTCCGGATTTATATTATAACGTCTTCCATGGGGCTTTAAAGCATGAAAATCAGTATCAACCACAACCGTATTCGCCCCGAATAGTACATTATTTCCAATCTCCACTTTTATACAGGCACATATTGTCGTCCCGCTCAAACCGGTGTCTGCTCCAATTTTAATGTCCGCATTTGGCCGGAGTGTTTTTAATATTACCGGATGACCTACTCCCATGCTTGTAAAATGTGAATCTGAACATAGTGTGCAATTGGGTCCGATCACAATTCGTGAATTTTTCACCATATAAATAACCGGCTTCCCGTAATATATTATATCTTGTGCCGTTTCGGCGCCCATTGCTTTCATATAACGGGGAACAAATTTAGACCACCATGACAATTTTAAAGCTTCAATACGCTTATCAGCATATCGAAATAATTTTGCGCTCCAATCCAAATTAATTTGCTTAAAATCTTTTGCCATAATTTTTCTCTGCAATTCCTGAATCTTGCTATGCAAGATTCAGGTAATTACTTTTTTTATCATTAATTTATTGTAATCAACTATTATTTAGTATTTGTCTTCTGCAATACAATTAAAACGTGATCCGGACATATAGGCGGGATACCGGTATATTTATCTTTAAATATTTGATAAAAAAAACTTTTCAAAACTTTTATAACAGGTTCTTTATATGCAATTGAGGCATAAGTATAAATTATTTCTTTAAATTGAAAAGGAGTATGGTACTTGAAGTATAACCTGGATGGAAATACTATATGTTCCGGAGCACCCAGATACCACCATTTTTCCTGTGTTATTTGAGCATTTAACGAGAACACATTCCCTGTCAAAATAATCAGCTTACCATTATCAACCAGTTTAGTTTTGCAAAAATCAAAAAATGCAGGGACATTATACAGATGCTCCACTAAATCAAATGCAGTAATAATATCAAATCTTTCATTATCATCTATTTCCATAATAGAAGAAAAATGCTGATGTCCCTTTTGTTTGATAATAGCAATACATCTATCTGATAGATCAACCCCTGCTGTTATCGCTCCAAGCATTTTAGCTAAATCTAAAAGCTGCCCGCCATTACATCCAATATCAAGTATTTTAAGATTTTTTTTAATCTCTTTAGATAATAAATTAATTACTTTTACTGTCTTTGCTTCTTCAATAGTTAATTGTGACCATTTATTGGTACTATCTCCCTCTGAATAAAGTGATTCTGCCATATTCTCAGGAACAATATTCTGAGTAAACCATGATTTACATTTAACAGACTAATCTTTCTTATTTCGTATCATATGTAAAGACTATTACTATTCACTTCTTGAAAAAGCGCTAATCAATTTTGTAATTAACCTTCTATAAGTGATGAATAATTTATACATAATTGATTCTATTTTGTTATAATTGCCGGGGTATTTACGCAGAAACCCGGGTAATACTTGAAATTGATTATTTGTTAACTTGAGGTCATGACATGGCAAATGCATACCCCCTTGTAAAATAATTTTTCCATCATAACCGGAAAATAAATAAGTAATATTACTCATATCTTTTCTAAGGACTTCCGGTCTATTATCTTTAATTTGAAATAACGGAAAATATTCTGAACTGATGAAAAATGCATTATTTCGCAAAGCAACAATTAATTCATATCCTTTGGACTTTCCCAATTCAAATAGAGACAATAAACTTGAACCCTGATTGACTGTTATGTCCGGTTTTTGAACAAATCTGACTTCATTTGGGATAGTAGGATTATATTCGATACATACTAATTTCGGTTTGTATCGCGACATGGCTTCCCATGTATAATAATCGTTGCCGTCAATATCTATGGAAAGAAGATCAAAATTTACAGGGATTTTAGTTTTTTCAAGAATATTATCAAGATTTTTATCTTTTGAAAATCCGACAAATTCATTAAATGCGAAAACATTTTTATTTTGGGAATAGTTCATTCGCAAAACATCAAATCGTTTTTTATCACCTTCTATAAAAATTGCATTATAATTTTTTTTTTCAATTAAATTACGTGTGTTAGATAAATGTCTGCCATCCCATGCTCCAAATTCCACGCACCATTTGTCCGGATCAGGAATAATTTCGAGTATCTTTTGAATAACTCCATCTTCTCCTGATTGAGAATAAACATTAGTCCCAAATTCTTCAATGCCGCTAAAACATTCTTTCATTACTTATTACCCTCCTTGTTGTTGATATGTAAATTTCGTATTTAATTCTATAATGCCCGAAACGCCCGGAGAATATGGGATATATCCTTTACGCAAAGGTTTCGATTCGACTCGTATATTCAAAACATCCATAAATTCCTGACGTATTTCTCCATATTCATAGTATAAAGAAATTCTATAATTTCCCTCTATTAATGGCATATTGTCGATCTCCCCATTTATAGTGAGAGAAGATTCATTTGATAATTTATAAGGGCCGTCTTCTTTTCTAAAATCAATAATGGAAACGCGAAAACCCAGCATTGTATAAATTACAATCGTTATCGCATGGAGATTAATCTGTTTATTTGAACGGAGATTTATATGAATGAAGGTTTGATTCCCGCTGACTACCGGATTAGGTAGAAAAGAAAACGAATCGAGAACTATATCCGGCCCTAAATTTATATTTTTACGATTTATCGTATTACAAATATCAGTATTGCTGCTCGTTAAATAATTAGTAATTTGTTCATCTGTATTACCATATCCAACAACACTGCCATTATCGAGCCGAAGCACTTTATTGCATAACGCCTTGATAGAACTCATATCGTGACTTACAAAAAGTATCGTTCTTCCTTCATTTCTTCCAACTTCCTCCATTTTTCCAAGACACTTTTTCTGAAACTGGACATCACCTACTGATAATACCTCATCAACAACTAATATTTCGGGTTCTAAATGTGCTGCAACTGCAAAAGCAAGTCTTACATACATCCCTGACGAATATCTTTTTACCGGTGTATCAAGAAATTTTTCAATTTCCGCAAACGTGACTATGTCATCAAACTTTTTTTTAATCTCATTTTTTGTCATACCCAGTATAGCACCATCTAAATATATATTCTCTCTTCCGGTTAATTCAGGATGAAAACCTGTCCCTACTTCAAGTAAGCTTGCGACTCTGCCTTTAATCTCGATCCGGCCTGTTGTCGGCTCTGTAATTCTGCTTAATATTTTTAAAAGCGTTGATTTCCCGGCTCCATTCCTTCCAATAATCCCGATTCTATCTCCCCTGTTGACTTCAAAGGATACATTTTTAAGGGCTAAAAAATCTTCTTTGCTTGAGTTTAAATTTAAAAATTCTTTACTGGAATGATCAAATATTCTTTTAACTATAGACTTATAATTTTTTGCAATTACATCACGCAAAGTAGTATAACGTTCCTGTTGTTTGTGACTGATGATATATTTTTTGCTTAAATTTTCTACTTTAATAACAGTATTACTCATGAATTCCCTTTTATTCTAATACCTGAATCTTGCACTTCAAATTCAGGTAATATAAATTAAATATTATCGGCGAAGGACCTTTCAGTTTTACGAAAATACCAGAAACCTGAAAATAGCAGCATAATTGCAAGTAGAAAAGAAATAAGAAATCCTGTCCAGTAAATATTGCTA
>JACQWU010000198.1 GCA_016209155.1 Candidatus Desantisiibacteriota bacterium
GTCTCAGGTCTAAATATCTGTATTTAAGCCTTAAGTCTTCACCGACACTGGTATCATTTTCAATCATAAAAGGAGGAGTAATTGAAGTGTTCAAAATATAAAGCTCATTGGTTATTATTTCAACTTTACCTGTCGGGAGATCCGGATTTTCTGTACCCTCAGGTCTTTTTGATACTTTGCCTTTTACAGCTATGACAAATTCGCTTCTTAAGCTCTGTGCTTTTGCATGAGTTTCTTTGTTTATTTCAGGATTGAATACTGTCTGCAGGAGACCTGTGCGATCACGCAAATCAATGAATATCACTCCGCCATGATCACGCCAATTTTGAACCCATCCCATTACAAGAACATCATTTCCTATCATACTTTCTCTTAAGTCACCGCATAAATGCGTACGTTCCAAATTACCCAGATCATCTATCTTCATTTTTTATTTATTCTCCTTTGAAATTTTATTTAGGTGTTTAGGCTGAAGGCTGAAGTATGTGTAGTACCTAAAAACCTTATACCTTCAGTCTATCTACCTGAGCTTTAATTATTGCAATTGCTTCTTCTAAATTAACTTCCGACTGCTGTTTTGTTTCCATATTTTTAATAGTTATTATATTTTTCAAAACTTCATTTTCTCCGGCAATTATTACAAATTTACTTCCGATTTTTCCTGCATAACTAAACTGGTTTTTCAAACTTTTATTTTCGTATAGTACTTCCGCATGAATATCATTTTTCCGTAAAATATGAATCAAATTAAATGCATATTTAGCAACTTCTTCCCCCATTATCGCAAGAAAAACATCCACTTCTTCTTTTGGGAAAGATATTTTTTGATCGTCCATTGCAATCACAAGCCGGTCTATTCCCATCGCAAATCCGATTCCCGGCATGGACGGACCTCCAAGTTCTTCAATAAGATTATCATATCTGCCTCCTGCGGCCACAGCATTTTGCGCTCCCAAATTTTCGTAGCTTATTTCAAAAACAGTCTTCGTATAATAATCCAGCCCTCTTACAAGGAATTTATTTCGAATATATTTTATCTCAACCAGGTCAAGATATTTTTTAACGCTGTCAAAATGTTTTTGACAATCTGAGCATAAGGAATCCGCTATGTCGGGAACATTTTTCACAATTTCTTTACAGGAGGAAACCTTACAGTCAAGTATCCGCAATGGATTTCTGGTTAAACGGTTTTTACAGTCTTCACAAAGCTCGTTTTCACTTGCGGCAAGATATTCCTGCAACTTATCTCTATAAACAGGTCTGCATTCCTTACATCCGACGGTATTAAGCTCTACACTTAAATTCTTAAGTCCAAGATGTTCAAATATATTAATCAACATTGTAATTATTTCGGCATCGACAAAAGGATTTATGCTTCCCAGCGCCTCCGCACCAATCTGTGTGTGCTGACGATATCTTCCAGCCTGCGGACGTTCATAACGGAACATCGGTCCGATATAAAACAGCTTAGTAAGAGGAGATGATGCAAACATTTTATGTTCGAGAAAAGCACGTATTGCTCCGGCTGTTCCTTCAGGCCTTAAAGTAAGACTGCGTCCTTTTCTGTCCAAAAAAGTATACATTTCCTTTTCAACAATATCAGTGGTTTCGCCAATACCGCGAATAAAAAGTTCAGTTCTTTCGAATATCGGAGTCTTTATTTCCGTATAACCATATCTAGCAAAAATATTTCTAACAATATGTTCTATATACTGCCATTTAATATTTTCATCCGGTAAAATATCACGTGTGCCTCTTACTGCATTTATTTCCATAACTCTCCTTAAAATGATAAAACACGTTAGCACTTTAACATTTGAAACATTTTTTGTCAAGCAATGCAGTGGGGAACAATATAAAGCATAAAAGTATAAAATCCACTGGATTTATTTTATTCTTTAATTTATAATAAATATATTATGTATATAAATTTAAAAGGACTATTATGCTTATATATAATGTAATAATTCTTATTTTTTTATATCTTGTTTTACCTTTTAATATTTATGCGGGTCAGTATTTAACTGGAAAGATCGAAACTCCAAGTTTGGAAAACCAGCATGTGCAATTCTTATATTATTATCCTGAAAAACTTAACAATTCCGGTTTTGATGTCAATATTTTAGTATGCGTTGGAGCGCTGAATAGTTTAGGAATAGAATTTATGGCCAGTCCATGGACTGACTTTGCTGATAAAAATGGAATCATTCTCCTTGCTCCGGGGTTTCAACATAATCAAAATGATTGGGAAAAACAGGAAAGTTATCAATATCCGGATGTGTGGTCAGGGGATGTTTTAATTAAAATGCTCTGTATAGCAAGTCCGGATACAAATGTAAAAAATTTCAATTTATATATTTTTGGTTTTTCCGCAGGAGCTCAATTTGTCCAAAGATTTGCTTTATTATGGCCTGAAATTACAAAAGCAGTTTATATTCATGCCGCCGAAGGATATACTTTCCCTGAAACAAAAATTGACACACAATTCATAATTTCTATCGGAGAAAAAGATACTGAGCGATTATCCTCAGCGAAAAATTTTCATCAAGTATGCTTAGGAACAGGCATAAAATGCAATTTAAAAATATTCCCGGGCTTGGGACATGAAATAACGCCCGTCCAATTTAATACAGCATTGACTTTTTTTAAAAGCATAATGATAAATAGTACTCATTATTAACAGGAAATATTCCTCGATGTTCTACATCGGGGTTACATATTTTAGATTGCTTCACTTTCAACTCGTAATGACGTCATTGCGGGGAGCATAAGCTCTCGAGCAATCTAATCATTATTATTTTACGCTATATTCATTTAATTATAATATATATGTAAAATCAGTATACTGCTCACAATTTTCTTTATCTGATATTAAGTAAAAAATTTCTCTATTTTTATAAATTTAAACAGAATATTCCTCGAGGTACTGCCTCGGGATTACCTATTTTAGATTGCTTCGCCTTCGGCACGCAATTAGGTCATTGCGAGGAGCTTTATCCCGAAGCAATGATACTTCGAGGCTCTCTGCCTCAGGGTAATTCATTTAATTATAGAATCTATTTAATTGCCAATTAACGGTGCTTCAGAATAAAAGAGGAGGTGAATAATATAAAAAAACATCTTTCTCCTGCTTATAATAATATCTCTTTATTTAATAATAACCATAACCGATAAAACCATCACAAATACAAAATAGATGAATAGGCATTTACTCCTGCCATTTCTAAAAAAGATAAAAGGAGAATTATCATATGAAAAAAGTATTATTTAATTCAATCTGTATTGTTTTTTTACTTAATTTGATTCTTGCAAAAATGTCTTTTGCAAGAATTAAATTATCAGCATTACCGGATAGAGAAACTGCAATTGTTAATTTAGATAATCCTGATTTTACATTAATTGAGGAGGAACGAATTTTGACTCTTCAAAAAGGCAATAATCAGATTGATTTTTCATGGAAAGCAGTTGAAATTGATCCTGATTCAATTATCTTGAAAATTTTATCGTATACGGACAAAGTTAGATTACTAAGTGTGAGTTATCCCCCAAATGAACAAGCGCTTGTGTGGAATATATGGAGTGATGAGGCATGGGAAGAAAAGGTAAGGATAAGTTATTTACTAAAAAATATTGATAGAGTTGTCGCATATCAAGCAACAACAACTAAAGATGAAAAAACACTCGATTTAAAATCGTATCTTATTCTTCGCAATTTTTCTGGTGAAGATTTTGATATTGCTAAAATCAAATTGAATTATGGTGAAGCATTTGAAAAAAGTATTAAACATGAAGAAACTAAAAAAATGTTATTTTTAGAAAAAAAAGAGTTATTGATAGAAAAGATTTTCACTTTTGATGCATCCAAAACACCATGGGAGCCGGATAAAGAAGCAAAAAATGTTGGGATACCGGTTACATATAAAATTAAAAATAGTAAAGAAAATAGTCTTGGAGAATTTATATTATTGGGAGGAAAAACAAGAGTATTCCAGGATGACGGCAAAAGCAGCACAATTTTTTTAGGTGAAGACAAAACTGAACTTATACCAGTTGGTGAAAAAATGGAGTTATATATTGGAAACTCAAGAGATATTGTAGTTACTCAACGAAAAATAGAATCAAAAGAAAATATATTGAAAAATAATCAAAATAGACAATCTATACTTAAAAATGTTGATGAAAAATATAAAATTGAAATAGAAAATTTTAAAGATACTCCCGCCAATTTAACAATAGTTGAATATATACCTGAACCCGGTGAGTGGGAAATGATTGAAACTAATTTTAATTTTGAGAAAGTTGATTACCGCACAATACAATATGAAATTCCAATTAAACCTAAAAGTAAAGAGATAGTTAATTTGCATTACAGATTGTTAAATGTAAGATAATGAGACAAAAGATAGAAGTATGAAGTAGGAAGTCGAAGGGCAGAAGACAGAAAAACAGAAGATTGAAAGCGGATTTCTTTTAATAGGAGAAAACAGATGATAAAAAAAATAATATGTATATCACTAATAATATTATTTATTATATACAATAAAATTTGGGCAAAGGTTGATCTTGTTACACTTCCAAAGAGGGATAAGGTTCAAATTACAATTTACAATTCTAAAGATATAACTTTAGTCAGAGACACAAGAACACTTACAATGAAAACAGGATTAAATAAACTTCAGTTTTCATGGGCAAACACATTGATTGATCCAACTTCATTAGATATGAAAGTTTTAGAATATGCTGATAAAATAAATATTTTTGATATAACATATCCTCCAAGAATAAAAGAATTGGGATTATGGAATATAGAAAGTAAAATAAGCGGAAAAGTACCGCTTGAAATAGAATATTTTACAAGTGGATTAAGCTGGCGGGCTTTTTATATTGGAACATTATCA